>JAERRW010000022.1 GCA_016735235.1 Sulfurospirillum sp.
AACACTATCTAATCATGTCTTTCTAAAACATGCCATTTTGAATCTTTCACCCATGAATGCAGGGTCTATTAGTGTTTTAACTCTATTTAACTCTTTTACATAACTCTTGTCATTTGTATTTTTTCGCATAATATCTAGCAAATCTATTAAGCCAAAATCAATAAGAGCTTTTATTTGTGAAGAGTATGCATGTAGAAATGCACCACTTTGTTCAAATGCTCCTTTTAGATGTTCAAAATTTACATCGTATGTTATATCACTCTTTGCAAATAACTCATTTAGAGTTATTTTCTCTTTTAATTTTTTATCTTTTATTAGATTTGTTAGTGCAAAAAATGGATAAACTTTATGTTTATCGTATATTCTTAAAGAGAAATCTCCTCTTGCTTTTATGTCGCCATAATCAAATGTTATAAACTCATACTTCTCAACATGAGTAGCTAAGTTTTTTGCAAACTCTTCATAACCTACAGAGACTTCACCTTTTGTTATATTGTATTGTTTAGCTAACTCTTTTACATCGTTTGATATTGTTTTAAACTCTGGTTTACCATTAGATACAAAAAGCATCTTATCATCATATACAACATTACATGGAAATGCATCAAATATCTCATTTGCTACAATAAAAGCATTTTTACATGTAAGCTCTTTTAAACTCTTTACATGTAGAATTTTTATGGCATCTCCAAAACTCTCTTTGAAGTATTTTAGTTGCATTTCTTGATTCTCTTTGAATGGCTCAACTATAATAAACTCTAAACTCTTTAAAAATTCTGGTTTTAGTGTAAATATAAATTGAACTATATCAGCTAAAAGATAGCCTTTATGAGCACCTATTTCAACTATAGTAGTACTTTGTGGCAAAAAACCCTCTTCTACAGAACTTAAAAACTTTTTAGCAATACTTCCACCAAAGAACATGCTTGAGCTAACTGCTGTATAAAAATCGCCCTCTTTGCCTATTTTTTTATGTGTTGCATAGTAGCCACTTTTTGAATATAGCCAATTGTGCATGTATTGATTAAATTTCACCATACATCTTTGCGTAAAGATTTAAAAAAACTTTTTGTGCATCTATTTTATATATCTCTCTATCTAAAATCATAGTCTGTTTTGAATTGTATAGCGTATCTACATCATGAACAGTCTTTTCACCAGCTTCAAAAAGCTCTTTTGTTGAAACTAGTAAAGAGTCATATAGTTTTGCATCATCTGTTACAATATCAATTTTTTTGTTTAGTAACTCTATTTTTTTTATGGAGTCTCTATATAAATTACTCTCTTCAACTTCAATATCTTGAACTTCAATCTTTGATTTTAGATGCTCTAGTTGTTGTATTTCTATGGTGCGACCTCTATTTACATCTATTAATGGAACTGAGACTCTTAAGCCCATTTGGTTGTAAGTATCATCTAAGTTTATATCATTTGCAACATCTTGATAGTTTGCATAGACCGAAAAGGTTAAAAAGTAATTAGTGATAGTCATTTTCTTTAGATACTCCGCTCTTTTACTCTGTGCATTTTGTCTCTTAAGCACTATTGAATTATTTATATAAGTATTTTGATCAATCATGGCAAAAGTTGGCGGGGTTATATCCATGTAGTTAGAATCACTTAAAGATTTAAAAGTCATTAGTTGCGAATATCTCAAAGCCTCCATGTCTATCAGGATTTTTTCAAATGTAGTTTTAGTTAAAATAGCTTGATCTAAAAAGCTACTATCTAAAAACCCACTCTCATACTGCTCCTGTTTTCTTATAATATCTATTTTTGCATTTTTTATTAAATACCCTTGTCTATTGATTTGTAAGTCATATTTTTTTATGTCTAACCATGAAGATATAACGCTTTTTATAATATTTTGCTCATTTGAAGTTGCATTAAGTCTTAAAAACTCTCTATTTGCTCCAGCATATTGTATAGCATAGTAGATTCCTCCACTTTTAAAAACTGGTTGGTCAAACATAACAGAAAGTGTATCTGAATTAGTATCGCCACTATATCTACCATCAATCGTTGAAGTTGAATATGATCCTGTAATTTGCTTTATCCAATTATATTTTAAATTTTTACTTTCTAGTTCTATCTTTTGTCTATCAATATCAAGTTTCTCTTGTTTTAATGATGACAAAAAAGAGATATTATCGGTAGCACATAAAAAACTAATTGACATGTAAGCCAGACTAACTAACTTTACTAAACGCATTTTTCAATCTTTTAAATCCTTCATCTACCTCTATTTTAGTGATAGTAAGTGCTGGTAAGAAACGTAATGTATCTCTTTGGGATTTTAAAACTAAAACACCTTGTTTGAAAGCATTATCTATTAGCAGTGTTAAATCAACAGTATTAAAACATCTAAGTCCTCTCATAAGACCAAGACCAACTATTTTTTTAAACATCTTAGGAAACTCTAGGAGAAGTTCTTTAAGTTTAGTTTCAAAATATATGCAAATCTCATCAAGTTCCCCACTATTTTTGTAACTCTCTAAAATACTTAACACCTCAAGACTAGCTCTAGTAGATAAAAAATTACCTCCAAAAGTACTACCATGGTCGCCAACTTCAAGCAAATCTTTATGAGTTGTTAAAACTGCTCCTATTGGTACACCGCTGGCTAATCCTTTTGCAAGAGTTATTATGTCTGGTTTAATATTATATAAATTACTAGCTAAAAACTCCCCAGTTCTATATACTCCAGTTTGCACTTCATCAACAATTAGCAATATTTTTTTATCTTTTAAGTATTTTGCTAGTTTTTGAATCTCATTTTTATTAAATTGCTGAACTCCTCCCTCTCCTTGAACAAGCTCAATCATAATTGCTACAGTTTTATCGTCAATGGCACAATATATATCATCAATATTTTGCACATATGAAAAACCATCGAGGTATGGAGCAAAATCAGATTTATGAAAACTTTTTTGTCCTGTTGCTTTTAGAGTTGCAAGAGTGCGCCCATGAAAAGAGTGTTCTAGTGTTATAATTTTATAGTGTTTATTTTCAAACTTTTTTTCTCCATATTTTCGTGCTAGTTTTATAGCTCCTTCATTGGCCTCTGCCCCACTATTAGCAAAAAAAATACCAACATCTTGACCACAAAGCTCTGCTATCTTTTTTGCTAATTTTGCTTGAGGCTCTATTAAATATAAGTTAGAAGTGTGTATAAGTCTATTGACTTGTTCACTTATGGCGTTTGATAATCTAGTGTTGCTATGACCCACGCTTGTAACTCCAATACCGCTTGTAAAATCTATATAGTCTCTGCCTTTATCATCAAAGAGAGTTGAATTTTTACCTCGTTTGAAGTTTACATAATTTCTTTGATACACATTTAAAACATACTTTTTATCAATATTTTTCAACATTTACCTAACCTTAATTTTTAAAATTATACTCTATTTTTGTTAATCAAGTTTTGGTAGATGCCATTTTTTATAATAAGCTACCAACCTAAACAACAATCCTACACTAAAAACTATCAATAACGACATGTTGTCTATTTTATTTAAATCATCTAAAATAAAAATTACTACTCCTATAATTATTGCAATAGTTCCATAAAGCTCGCTAGTCAATACAACCGGAACTCTATTAAGCAAAATATCACGCATAATGCCTCCTCCAACCGCCGTTGTAAGAGCCAACATAATCACACCAAAAACATTAAAATTTGCCATAAGTCCTACCGATGCCCCTGTGATAGAAAAAGATATAAGACCTATAGAATCACTTATAATAAAGTATGTTTTATTTTCTATTTTACTCTTTTTGTAAAGTTTAAAAATAATAGCAAATAAAATAACTAGTATAACTAAAGTTACAGGCAATAAATATGAAAAAGCAAATGGAACACGATTAGCTATAGTATCACGAATTATTCCACCGCCAAGAGCAGTTAAAAAAGATGATATAAAAATACCTAAGAGATCAAGTCTATCACGAGTTGCAACCATAAAGCCACTCAAAGTAAAAGCCACAATACCAACAATATCTGCTATCTCTAATCCAATCATTTAAACCTCTCTTTACAAACATTATATTACTCAATTTTTGATTAATATAAAATTTATAAGTTATTAATTTTTGTAACAATTTTTTTGATTTTTGATTCAATTGTCTTTAAAATAAGTAGACCCAAAAGTAGCAGCAAAATACTCTTGGTATGCTAAAATATTAAGTATTAAAAATACAGCAGATATTTTAATAGGTAAAAAAGTGTCGATACTTTAGGAGTAAAATCTCTTGATCATAAGACACTTGGTTGTGTTGGAACATATTATTACTATCTTAATATGAAAAAAAAACCATTTGATGACATTAGAGTTAGAAGGGCACTTTCATATGCAATTGATAGAGATATTTTAACAAAAAAAGTTTTAAGAACTGGTGAAAAACTAGCTTATGCTTTAGTGCCAGAAATAATTTCTAGATATACTTTATAACTCCCAGCTTATGCAAAACTAACTCAAAAACAAAGAGATAATGAAGCTAAAAAAATGCTAAATGAAGCAGGTTTTAACAAATCGAATCCACTAAAATTTGAACTTCTTTACAATACAAGCGAAGCACACAAAAGAGT
>JAERRW010000089.1 GCA_016735235.1 Sulfurospirillum sp.
ACTTGAAACAACAGTAATGTCAATATCTTACAATTATAGTTTTAACAATCAAGGAATAAGAAGAGGATTTTATCTTGGTGCTGGACTCTCAAGCGTTAAAACAGAAATTGTAGATAATATATTAATAACTCAAGCATCTGAAAGCGGAACTGGATTATTGTTAAGAGGAGGGTATGAGTATCAGACGGATAATAATCTACTATTAGATATTGGATTTAATATGCACACAGCAGAACAAGATTTAAAGTATGATTATAAAGGTAAATATGAAGATATTGAAGGAAGTACGACAACAAGTCTAAGCAATTTTGGTATATCATTAAGCTATATATTTTAGTTTAAATTTGGATGTAAAAGAGAAAACATCTATTATGCATCTCTCAACTTAACATGTATGTTAAGTTGAGATTTTAACTTTAAACTCAATATCCTTGAAGTTGATCAAGTTGTGCTTTTAGTTCTTCAACAGTTGGTGCATTTTTCTTATGCAAAATCAAATGACAATTTGGACAAACTGGAAGTAAATCTTTAATTGGGTTGATTGTGTAATTTTTTCTAATTTTAGAAATAGGAATAATATGATGTACATGAATTGAATCTTTTCCAATTTTTCCATATGTTTTTTCAAAATTAAATTGACAGACTTGGCAATTGTATCCATAATGTTCTAAGCAAGATTGTCTTGCTTTTGGATTTCTTTCAAATCTATTGACAAAAACTTTTGTTTTTGTACCTTCGCTCAAAGAAGATTCTACTTCATCTGGGTATATATCTAAACTTAGTGATAAAGCTTTCTTTACTGCATCTATTTTTTCTTCAGTACTCAAATATGTGGTTCTTGAACTTAGTATTTTAAAATCTAGTTTATCGCTAGATTGAACTATTTTAATATTAATAAGTTGATGTCCAAAATTATATTTTTTATCTCGTTCAAAGTTTTCAATTCTATCTCCTGTAAAAGTTGCTTCAGCAACTATATATCCAGCATATGCAAAATAAATTGTGTCATCTGCACAAACTTGTTTAAGTTTTTTTACATTATAAAAATAATTGTTATCTCTAGTTGGTAAAATATTTTTAAAAAAATCTTTTGTTTCTTCAATGTCATTAAAGCCTTCTTCATTTTGTTTTAATCTAAATAATAAATTCATTTGTTCTCCTGTTGATCTAACGGTCGAATAGAACCATAAATTTCCGCTAGGTAATTTATTGTGTTCCTATGTTTTGTTGTATATGAACTGTCATTGAGATTTATTTTTCTTAAATATTTTCATCATTTCAATCGTATTTCTTTCTAAGCTTACTTGGTAAACAATGGTATATTTTTTATAAGTCATATTTCTAATATCTTTATCGTTAAAATAATATGAAGGTGGATACATGTATGGGTTATCTAAAATTAATTTTTATATTATCTTTAAGCTCTTGACCGAATTTTTTACTTGCAGAGGGTTTGTCATTTGCTATATATTTAAGTATGTCTTTTAACTCTTTTGAAAAATCTTGATTATTAATTATTCTCATTTTTGTAGTGTTTCTACAAAATTATCTATATCATCCCAAAATTCATCATTCTCTATCATTTGAACTTTGCCACTATCAATATTATTTTTGATTTGATGTAACTCTTTTTGTCGCTCATAAAAATATGGGTCAAGCTCTAAGTTTTCATCTTTTGAAATAGTTATATTTTCACTATGATTATTAACATAACTCATAAAGTTTTGCACATAACTATCTTTAATTTGTACTGACATTGTTTGCATAATGAACTCCAAAAATTTATTTATATAAATTATAGCTAAACTAAAGTGAAATTCACTTTAGTTTAGTCTTCCAATAAACCTTCTTTTTCACATAATCTTTTATGGATTGGATTAACTTGATGTTTTTTATCAAATTTTGTATGAAGAGATTTTAGTTGTTAAGTCCCACTTTCTTATGGACTGGATTAATATAAAAATTAGATGGTTTAACATCAAACTCTTTTATGATTATATCATATGGACTTTCATACTCCAAACTTTTTAACTTTAAACTCAATATCCTTGAAGTTGATCAAATGGATGAGTTACAACATTTTTTCTATCAACTATATAAGGAATAAGAGCTGTATGACGCGCTCTTTTTATAGCAAGCTCAACCATCTCTTGATGTTTTTTACAAGTACCAGTTAAGCGACGCGGCATAATTTTGTAGCGTTCAGATAGAGCTTGTTTTAAAAGTTTTGTATCTTTATAATCTATATATTCTATTTTTGACTCACAATATTTACAATATTTACGAGAGTATTTTCTTCTTTCAGGTGCCATTATTTGTTCCTTTTATTAAAATGGTATTTCATCTTCATCGATATCGATGCTAGGTATTTCATTGCTTGTAGGTTTGTTAGCTTGTGGTTTTGGATGGCTGTAGTTATCTTGTTTCGGTGGAGCGTTATAATTACTACTATTTTCACCACTATTTGAATTTTTAGAATCCAACATTTGAAGATTATCGGCAATAATAGAGTGCTTACTTCTTTTACCACCATTTTGATCTGTCCACTGATCTAGTTTTAAGCGACCCTCGACAAGTACTTTTTTACCACGCGCTAAGTACTGATTTGCGATCTCAGCTGTTCTACCAAAAAAAGTAATGTCTACAAAACATACCTCCTCTTTTTGTTCGCCCATCTGGTTTTTAAATTTCCTGTTTGTAGCAATTCCTGTTGTACAAACTGCACTCCCACTAGGTAGATACCTTAGCTCACAATCTCTTGTTAAGTTTCCTACTAAAATGACTTTATTAAACATGTTAAGACTCCTTACTCTTCAGTTATCTCTTCTTTTGTGGCTATCTTTTCTGTTTTAATCTCTGGTTTTGGCATAAACTTTTCTACTAATTTATTCCAGTGTTTAAGCTCTTTTTGTTTCTCGTATTTAACTGTCATAAATTTTATAAAATCTTCACTTATGCGAAGATTACGCTCAATTTCTAATATAGAACTACTTGGAGCTTCAAAATAAAAGACATAATAGTGTCCTCGTTCAAATTTTTGAATTTTATAAGCAAGTTTTCTTGTTCCAATATGTTGCAATGCTGCAATAACTGCACTATTTTTCTCTAAAATCTCTTTTAGATAACTAATTTTTGCTTGTAGTTCCTCTTCAACCAGTGTTGGTTTAAGAACGAAAAGCAACTCATATTTTTTTATCACTACGTCTCCTTGTGGATTTAACTCTATTTTCTAGAGCAAGAATAGTACTATTTTAGTACGACTGCGATTGTACTATAAATAACTTTGTAATTTTATTAAAGAATGTATAAGGTAAGAGTTTTTATCTATACCTCTCATTTTTTTAAGTGCTAATTCACTTTTTGTTAAGTGTTCAAATATTTTTTTATAACTTATTATCTCTATTTTTATACTATGAGCGGCTCTAATTTTTGCTAGTGGTAAAGGAAGAGGGTATCCCAATATGGCTTTTGCATTAAATGAGCCATGCATTTTTATGTACATGTGAAAAAGTACTAATTGACTTACATAGTCTTGAATGGAGTTAATAATTTTTACTTCATCTGCCAAACCACTTTCACAAAGAAGTGAAAATAAGTATTTGATATCCTCTTTTTTTAGGAGTTTCTCTATGAAAGTGTCAAGTCTAATAGAACCTAGTCCATAAACAACTCTATCTATATCTGATGATTGGATCTCTCTATCCAATAAAATAAGTTTGTCAAACTCATTTACACAAAGAGATAAGTCTTCTAAATGAAGTAAATATAGGTGTTGAAGTGCATATCCATTTATAGCAAGTTTTATCTCATTTGCTTCTGTTTGTAAAAAATTTAATGCCTCATGTAGATTTGGTTTAAAAAATCTAACAAAGTTTTTTTTAAAAGATTTTGCTATTACCGCAGCTTTTTTTGAGTCACCAAAGTATTGAAGTATAAAAAAGTTACCACTATTTTTATTGCAAAGTTCTACTAAAATATCTAACTCTTTTTTAGGTATACTTCTGTCTGTTTTAACAACAACTATATTTTTTCCACCAAATAGAGATGATTGTTTTAAATGATTTTTTGCTGTTAAAAAATTGTATTCATCATAGTAAAATAGTAATTTTTCATCGCCTAACTCACTCCAAGTTTTTATAATTTTTTTTGAAAAGTAGTTGTTTTGATAATTGCATTCACCATATAATAGTATGGTTTTTGGAAGATTGCCACTATTTAGTAGATTTTCAAACTCTCTTTTATACATTGTTTTTAACTATTTTAGCCCAAATTTTACTTGTCGCTATATCTACTTCAACAATTTTAACTACTACTCTATCAAATAGTTTAGTCTCTTTATCTAGTAAAAATATTCTAGCACCCACTATTGTATCATCTAATTTTGCAATTGGGTTTCTTGTTGTGTCTACTACTATTACTTTAACATTTTCACCAACTTTTTTTTGAGCCCATCTTGCAAATTTTCTGTCCATGTAGTCCCAAGCAACTTTATTGCTTTCTCTCTCTAAATTATTTATAGTCTCACAAAGCAGATCCATATTTTTTAGCAAAAATTGTTTTTTCTCTTTTTTCAAATTATGTTTTAAAAGTCTATGTAGTACGAGGTCGCTATATCTTCTTATTGGTGAAGTAAAATGTGTATAATTATCAAATCCTAGCCCAAAATGGATTTTACTTATAGGTGCATATATGGCTTTTTGCTGACTTCTTATAATAAGTTTATCTACCTCTTCACGGATACTCATTTTATCTGCTTTTTTTTGAATGTATTTAATAAGAAGTGGTAAATTTGCGGTAAATTTTTCATCTATTCCAATATAGGCTAACTCTTCAAGAAGTTTATCTATTTTAATTGTAGTTGGTTGAGCATGTGTTCTAAATATGCCATATTTTAGTTTTTTTGCAGCCGCTCTATTTGCTAAAAGCATGCACTCTTCTATGAGAGAGTGAGAAGATGTCTCTTTTTCAATTTGTGTAGAAATTAGATTTTGATTTTCATCTAATACCATTTTAACATCTGATGAGCGAAATTCAGAAGAATTTTTAACTCTTTTTTGTTTAATATTTTTCATAAAACAACTAAGTGGTAGCAACGATTTTAGTACTCTTTTATCTGTTTTAGTCTGTTTTGAAACATTGCCACCTAAAAAACTATCTATCTCTTCATAGGTATATCTTCGTTTTGAGCATATTATGGCGTCCAACAACTCCTCTTTAATAGGTGAGTAGCTACTTTTATCTAGTGTTATTTTAAAAACAAAAGCAAGTCTATTGACATCTGGTTTTAAAGAACAGATATTTTCACTCAATGAGCGTGGAAGCATTGGTATAGATTTATGTGGAAAGTATATCGAAAAAGCTCTTTTTTTAGCCTCTTTGTCTATATGACCCATGTCGGCAACATATTCACTAACATCTGCTATGGCTACATAAAGAGTACTGTTTTGCACATCAAAATAGACTGCATCATCATAGTCTTTTGCATCAATTGGGTCTATAGTGCAAAAATCTAAGTGAGTTAAATCGACCCTATTTGAATAGAAAGACTTATCTACATGTTTACCATATGATGAGGCTTCTAACTCAGCTTCTTTACTAAAAAATTCTGTTTTATTAAATAACTCCATAGATATTTTTTCATCTACTTTT
Source organism: Sulfurospirillum sp. (assembly GCA_016735235.1). Classification (GTDB taxonomy): domain Bacteria; phylum Campylobacterota; class Campylobacteria; order Campylobacterales; family Sulfurospirillaceae; genus Sulfurospirillum_A. The sequence continues at coordinate 5,650 of JAERRW010000089.1, forward strand.
GGGTCACTTAAAACTCCTAAAACCTCTTTCAATACACCTGTACTGTTGTCTATTTTAAGAATTGTTTCTTTAGGAAGTTGTTTTAATGATTTCTGTGATGATGATATATTTTGAGTAAGTCCTGTCTGTATATTTATTCCAACAATTTTTTTGTGCCGAATTTTTGTATACACTATACTTGAAGAGTGCTTTCTTTTTGCTATATAGATAACTTTTGCTTTTGGGCGACCTTGTTTTGTATGGAGTCTTTTTACTACGACTATATCGCCTCTCATAGCACCGTTAGTATCGCCTAATTCAACAAGAAGATCTTTCATCTGTCTGTTTGCATAAGTCTTTACAAAACCAGTTCCATTAGAAGATATATCTATTGTTCCTGCACTATATCTTGAATCAAAGACATATACTCCTTTTTTTAGTTTTATAGCTTTTAGTTTTACAAGGTTAGCCACAAGAGAAGAAAATTCTGACGAATCTCCTTTATTTATAGTGCTATAATTAAGTGCGAGAAGAAGTTTTGTCACTATTTCATTTTTGTTATTACATCTAAAAAAACTTCTTGATTAAGATCGTTTTTAGCAAGTATTTCTAAAGATGTAGCTATAGAATTATCTTTGAGCTGACCAAATATATTGATAGAATTTTTAACAACTAAAAGAGAGGTAGCATAAGGTCGTACGCACTCATTGGCTTGTTCTGGACAACATGAATACTTAATAGCCTCGACTAACTCTTTTTCTAAGTTCCACTTTTCGAGTACTTTAGCTGTTATCTCTTCATTACTAAAACCAACAATCTCTTTTTCCAAAGTTGAGATTTCAAAAATTGTTTTTGTTTTTTTGAAAGCTTTTGTAAATTTTTCACTCATGTTTTGTTCTATTAATTCATTCGCTACAATGATTTTTCCAAGCTCCATCATAAATGATGCTGGAACTAAAATATCAAGCATATCTCTATCAACTTTTGTAAACCAGTTGCGCATTAAAGCACTTTGAGCGATACATATTTTTAAAAATTTTTCATTTGTTAATTTATATGGAGAGAGATCAATTTTAAAATTTTGTATGATTGCACTTGAGAGTGCAAAACCTCTAATAGTTGCCATTCCAAAAAGAGCTATAGCATGTGAGATGTTTTTTATCTCTTTGCTAAAACCATATAAAGGTGAATTTGAAGATTTTAATATATTTGCTGTAAGCATAGGATCTCTTTCGGTAACTTTTATTAAGTCGTTTAAGATACTGTTTTGATCTATGCATATTTCATGTATTTTAACTATAGTGTCATCAAGCGGAGGAAGTGTTTTTATCTTTTTTAGTATATTGTTATGCATATATAATTTCCTAAGTATTTAATTTTAAGACTATTCTATCAATACTCACTTTATAGTTTCCTTTACATGTTAAGATAAACTCTCTTTTAGAGGTTACTAAGAATGTTTTTGTTAAAATATTTTAAATTATACAAAGGTTAAATTATGGCTATAACTGTATTTTATGATAAAGATTGTGATTTAAGTATTATTCGTTCAAAAAAAGTAGCGATTATTGGTTTTGGTTCTCAAGGACATGCACATGCAGAAAACTTGAGAGATAGTGGAGTAAAAGTAGTAGTTGGCTTAAGACAAAGTGGTAACTCTTGGGCAAAAGCAAAAGCAAAAGGCTTTGAAGTTCTTAGTGTTGGGGATGCTACAAAAAAATCAGATGTTATTATGATTCTTCTTCCTGATGAGATTCAAGCAGATGTTTTTGAAGAGGAGATTAAACCAAATTTGAAAAATGGCAATGCAATAGCATTTGGTCATGGTTTTAATATACATTATGGTCAAATTAAAGCTCCAAAAGGTATTGATTGTATAATGGTTGCTCCTAAAGCTCCAGGGCATACTGTAAGAGATGAATTTGTCAATGGTGGCGGTATTCCAGATCTTATTGCAGTAGAGCAAGATGAAAGCGGTAATGCTCAAGCAATTGCTTTAAGCTATGCGAGTGCTATTGGTGGTGGTCGTACAGGAATTATTGCAACAACATTTAAAGATGAAACAGAAACAGATCTTTTTGGTGAGCAAGTTGTTCTTTGTGGTGGAGTTGTATCGCTTGTTCAAGCTGGATTCGAGACTCTTACAGAAGCTGGATATGAACCAGAAATGGCATACTTTGAGTGTCTTCATGAGCTTAAACTTATTGTTGATTTGATGTATCAAGGCGGAATTTCTGATATGAGATACTCTATTAGTAATACTGCCGAATATGGCGATTATGTTAGTGGAAAAAGAGTTATTAATAGCGAGTCTAAAAAGGCTATGAAAGAGATACTAAGCGAGATTCAAGACGGGCGTTTTGCAAAAGATTTTATTCTTGAAAGAAAAGCTGGATATGCTCGCATGAATGCAGAGCGTGCCAATGCAAAAAGAAGTGAAATAGAGCAAACAGGTAAAAAATTAAGATCTATGATGCCTTGGATCACTTCTAAAAAGATTATTGATAAAGATAAAAATTAGTAGTTGTTATGCGATTAATCGCATTTAATACATGTGCATGTAGTGTTTTACATGCAACTTTCAAATATGGAGAATATAATTTTGGGAAAAATCATAACTGTTACATCTGGCAAAGGCGGAGTTGGCAAGTCGACTACAACAGCAAATTTGGCAATAGGACTTGCAAATCTTGGAAAAAAAGTGGTAGCAATAGACTTTGATATAGGCTTAAGAAACCTCGATATGATTTTAGGGCTTGAAAATCGTATAGTTTATGATATCGTAGATGTCATGGAAGAGCGTTGTAATTTAGCTCAAGCCCTTATTAGCGATAAAAAAGCAAAAAACCTCTATTTTTTACCCGCAAGTCAAACAAAAGATAAAAATGTGCTAGAGCGAAGAAAGGTTAAGAAACTACTACTTGTGCTAAAAGAGAAATTTGATATAGTTTTATTGGATTCTCCAGCTGGAATTGAGAGTGGATTTGAACATTCAATATTTTTAACAGATCATGCTTTAATAATTTCAACACCAGATGTAAGTTCAGTTCGTGATGCTGATCGTGTAATAGGCATAATAGACGCTAAAAGTGAAAAAGCAAAAAAAGGAGAAACAGTAACAAAGCATGTAATTATTAATAGAATAAAACCAGACATGGTAGAAGCGGGACACATGCTTAGCACCGAAGATGTTCTTGGTATTTTAGCACTACCTTTAATAGGAGTTATTCCTGACGATGAAGATATAATTACTTCAACTAACATGGGAAATCCTATAATTAACAAAAAAAAATCAATATCTGCAGAGAGTTATAGAAGAATTTCAAGAAGACTTCTTGGCGAGGAAGTTGAATTTTTAGAATTAAAAACAAAACAAGGATTTTTTAAAGCGATTAAAGGGGTTTTTAAATGAGTTTTTTGAGTAACGCATTTGGTAAAAAAAAGAGCAGCGCTAGTGTTGCAAAAGATAGACTTACTCTTATATTGGCTCATGAAAGAGTAGATTGCAAATTACCATATTTAGATGATTTAAGAAATGATTTAATAGAAGTTATAAAAAAATATACCTCAGTAAATGATGTGAAAATAACTTCGCAAACTAATCAAAATGTTGATATGCTTGAAGTTGAGATAATTCTTGCCAAAGAGTAGTCGTAAAAAAAGAAAACCTATAAAACAAAATGGGCTATTTTTAAAAAAAAAGATAGCATTAATATTGTTAATCTGTTTTGGTGTATTTATTGCAATATACGGTGTTAATTATTTTCAATTAATAAAATCTCAAAAAATAGATAAAAAAACAACTGAAATTCTTATTAGCAAGATGAAACAAATGCTTGATGATGAAAAAAATACACCATATGCACCATCTCGATATTTTCAACCAAAAGAGTATAAAAAACTTCCACCTGTTGTAGTTATGGATCAAAAAGAGGCTGAAAAAAAGGTTGAAAAAGAGGTTCATCTCTCAGAGATTAAAGACTATAAAACTAGTTTAAAAATAGAAGATAAAAAACCAAAAAAAAAGTTACATGTAGATAAAAAAACTTTATATAGTGGTAAACCTAAATTAGCAATTATTATAGATGATGTTGCATATGCTCATCAAGTAAGACTTATTAAAAAAATTCCATATAAAATTACACCATCATTTTTTCCTCCTACTAAAAGACACCCCGACACAGTAGCACTCTCTAAAAAATTTAATTTTACTATGATTCATCTTCCAACTGAAGCACTTAATTTTGGAAGTCCTGAACCTAAAACTCTTAAAGTAGGCGATACAACAGAACAGATAAGAGAGAGAATTAGGCAGATAAAAAAGTGGTTTCCATCTATAAAATACTACAACAATCATACTGGAAGTAAATTTACAGCCGATCTTCAATCTATGGATAGACTTATAAAAGTTATGAAAAGTGAAAATATTCATTTTGTAGATAGCAGAACAACTGCCAAAACAAAAGCTCCAGAAATCTCAAAAAAATATGGCTTAAAACTATATTCAAGGGATATATTTCTAGATAACTCTATTGAAAAAAAATTAATAAAAAAACAACTTAGAAAAGCAATAAGAATAGCTAAAAAAAAAGGCTCTGCAATTGCAATAGGACATCCTCATAAAAATACTCTAGAAGTACTTATAAATGCAAAACACATGTTAAGAGATGTTGAACTAGTTTACATAAAAGATTTATAGTGATAAAAAGAGTTGAAGTTTATATAAATGAGCTTAACTTAATGAAAAAATATCCTAAAGAACTTTTTTTTGTAGGAAATTTGGAACTTCTTAAAAAACCAAAAATATCGATTATAGGAACTAGAAGACCATCTTCATATACTCAATTTAAAACAGCACAGATCTCTTCTGGACTCTCTCAAAGAGGAGTATGTATTGTAAGTGGGGCCGCCATGGGTGTAGATGCAATAGCCCATAAAAGTACAAAATCTTATCACACAATAGCAGTTATGGCAAATGGACTTGATATAAAATACCCAAAAGTGAACAAAGAAGTCATTGCGAATATAGAAAAAAAAGGGTTGATTATTTCTCAATTTAAAGAGGGTTTTCATGCTACTCCTTGGAGTTTTGTTGTTCGTAATGAGATAGTTGTGTCTTTAGGAGATGCTTTAATAGTAAGTGAAGCCGATTTAAAAAGTGGAAGCATGCGAAGTGTTGAGTATGCTCTAAGAATGAAAAAAAAGATATATGTACTTCCTCATAGACTAGATGAAAGCAAAGGGACAAACTATCTTTTAAAAAATAATTTGGCAATAGCTATTTATGATATAGATGAGTTTATTTCTGGATATGGCAACGATGTATCAACCATAGAAGATGAATTTATAGTCTATTGTAAAACAAATCCAACTTATGAAGAAGCAATAAAAAAATATTCCAATAGAGTTTTTGAATATGAATTAAATGGAGTTATAGAAGTTAAAAATAGTAAAATAGTAGTAATTTAAGAGTAAGTAAATATTGTTTTATATGAATTTATAGGAAAGAAATGTGAAAAAATTAGCTTCAATAGATGTAGGACTAAAACGCATTGGAGTTGCAATTTGTCTAGAAGGCGGCATAGTTGTCCCTCAAACTGCTATATTTCGTAAAAATAGAGATCAAGCTTCTAGAGATGTTGACTTGTTTTTAAAAGAGTGGAAAATAGATATTTTAGTCGTTGGAGTACCAAAAGGCGGTTCAAGCGAAGAGGGGATGACAAGAGGCATTGAGTATTTTGTATCGTTATTGAAATTTAATGGAAGAGTAGAGTATCAAGATGAGTATGGCTCATCGCTTGAAGCAAAAGAGATAATGAAAGGAGTAATAAAACAGAAAAAAGATGGCAAAATAGACTCAATGGCAGCCAAAATTATTTTAGATAGATGGTTGGTTAGATAAAAATATTTTATAATTGTAACTTTTTTACTACTATTTAACTTTTATTAAGGTAAGATATACATGCAAATAGTTTAAAATGTAAGGATAATGTTATGAATATAAATACAAATTCTATGATGGCTCACCAAGATTGGATGAACAGTAACGCCAATAATATTGCCAATGTAAATACAGAAGGCTTTAAATCTACACAGACTACTATACAAAACAGAAGCCAAAATAGTGTACAAGCCTTGACTAAATCAACAGAAGATGGGACAAATTTAGCTCGTGAGATTACAGAACAGATTCCTATCGAAAAAGCCCATAGTGCAAATGCAAAAGCCATTAAAGCTTATGATGAAATGATAGGCTCTTTGATAGATTTAACTGTTTAAGTATTGGTCTAACAAAATAGCTAAAGTAAACCTAAGAATGAAAAATATTATAGTAATTGGTTCAGGAGGACACGCAAAAGTAGTAATTGATACTATAGAGAAAGAGAAAAAATATAATATTATAGGCTTGATAGACACTTGTAAATCTAAAGGAGATAAAGTATTTAACTATTCTGTTTTAGGAGAAGAGAAAGATTTAATTAATTTAACTGAACAATATAATATTTATGGTTGCATTATAGCAATTGGTGATAATTGGATGAGAAGTATTGTAAAAAGTAAAATAGATAAACTAGAAATACCATTAAAGTATATAACTACTATTCATCCTTCAGCAGTTATAGGCAAAGAAGCTACCATTGGTAATGGAACAGTAATAATGGCAAATAGCACAATTGGAAGCAATACAACTATAGATTCATTTTGTATTGTGAATACAAATGCTTCGATTGATCATGATTCTAATATGAGTCTATTTTCAAGTATAGCACCAGGAGTTACCACAGGAGGAAATGTGTCAATTGGAGAATACTCGGCAATATCAATAGGAGCAAGTATAATTCATAATATAACCATAGGTAAGCATACTATTGTTGGAGCAGGATCGCTTGTTGTTAATGACATAAAAGATTTTATTGTTGAATATGGAACACCATCTAAGTTTATAAGAAAAAGAGAAAAAGGTGATAAGTATCTATAAAGGAGTTTAAATGGGACTGTAACTAATTCTGTGTCAATTTAGATAAAATATTGAACACAGAAGGAAGAACAGATAGAGATAGATGTTGAGTTTGCTGCACAACTCACAGAGAGATGGCACTTCAAGCGAACTTGAAACTCACTTATCCCAAGATTTAGAACGAAACCGCAAGAATGGTATTACCTCTAAAACTATGAAATCAGCCAGTGGTACATTTGAACTAGATGTTAAGTCCCACCTTCTTCTATACTTCTTAAAATCTCAACAATTTGCTTGTCTGTAAATTTACTCTTTCGCATGAACTCTCCTGATTTATTTTATCAAAATTATTCTATTTTAGGTGGTATGGTTT
>JAERRW010000100.1 GCA_016735235.1 Sulfurospirillum sp.
AAGCTCTAAAATCTGTTGTTGTAGTTTCTCTATAGTTGTCATTTGTTGTTCCTTGAGATTTTATAAGTTATTATACAAAAAATAGGTAAATTTGAGATGAGAAACAATATTTTAAAGCTACTAAGATTAAACCATTATTTACACATTGTTTGATACAATTCATCAAAATATAGATAAGGTATTGCATTATGAATGAAAAAAGCAAAGTTTACAACCCTAAAATTATAGAAGATGGCTATTATAAAATTTGGGAAGAACGGGGCTATTTTGAAATTGATGGAAATAAAAATATACAAAATAAAAATAAAAATAAAAATTTTTCCATAATGATGCCTCCTCCAAATATTACTGGAAGTTTACACATGGGTCATGCTCTTACATTTACACTTCAAGATATTATTACTCGCTACAAAAGAATGGATGGGTTTAAGACTCTTTGGCAACCAGGAACCGACCATGCCGGAATTGCAACTCAAAATGTAGTAGAAAAACAACTCTTGGCAAAAGGTGTTACAAAAGAGGAGCTAGGACGTGAAAAATTTTTAGAAAAAATATGGGAATGGAACGAAATAAGCGGTAATCAAATATTTCATCAAATGAGAAAATTAGGAGTTAGTCCAGCTTGGAGTAGAAAAAGATTCACTATGGATAAAGGATTAAAAAACTCTGTAAAAAAAATATTTGTTAAAATGTACAATGAGGGCGTCATAGTTCGTGGTAATTACATGGTCAATTGGTGTACTCATGATGGAGCTTTAAGTGATATAGAAGTTGAATATAGACAAAACAAAGGCAAGCTTTATCATCTTAAATACCCTATAGAAAATAGCAATGAGTTCGTGGTAGTAGCGACCACTAGACCTGAAACTTATTTTGGTGATACCGCTGTTATGGTTCACCCTAAAGACAAAAGATATATTCACTTAATAGGCAAAAATGTAATTCTGCCACTTATAAATCGTAAAATAAAAATTATAACTGATGAACATGTAGATATGAAGTTTGGAACTGGTTGTGTAAAAGTAACACCGGCTCATGATATGAATGATAACGAAGTAGGAAAAAAACACAATTTAGAGTATATAACTATTTTTGATGAAAAAGGTTTTTTGAATTTACAGTGCGGTGAATTTAAGGGTCAAGAGCGTCTTAATGCTCGTAAACCAATTGTTGAAAAACTTGATGAAAAAGGTTTTATAGATAAAATAGAAGATTATGAGAACCAAGTAGGACACTGTTATAGATGTAATAATATAGTAGAACCATATATATCAAAACAGTGGTTTGTCAAAAAAGAGATAGCAAATAATGTGATAGAAAAAGTCAATGAACATGTTGTGGAATTTTATCCGGGTCACTGGATTAACTCATTTAATGCCTGGATGGATAATCTTAAAGATTGGTGCATCTCTCGTCAACTTTGGTGGGGACATCAAATACCAGTTTTTTATTGTGAGACATGTAAGCATGAGTGGGCTAGTGAAAATGATTGTGAAAAAAACTGCCCCACATGTAACTCAACAAATATCTATCAAGATCCCGATGTTCTTGATACTTGGTTTAGCTCTGGTCTTTGGTCATTTTCAACATTAGGTTGGGAAAATTCGGGTCTGTTTGAAGAGGAGAAATGGAACAAAAATGACTTAAAAGATTTTTACCCTAATTCACTTCTTATTACTGGATTTGATATACTATTTTTTTGGGTAGCTCGCATGATGTTTCAAGGGGAGTATGTATTTAAAGAGTTGCCATTTAAAGATATCTATCTTCATGCACTTGTTAAAGATGAAAATGGTCAAAAAATGAGTAAATCAAAAGGTAATGTTATTGACCCACTCGATACCATAAAAGAGTTTAGTGCCGATACTATTCGTTTTACTCTTGCCATTCTTGCCGTTCAAGGGCGAGACATTAAACTAAGTCAAGAGAGACTAGAACAGACAAGAAATTTTACAAATAAACTCTATAATGCTACAAAATATCTTCTTATGAATGCTGATTCGTTTGCAGATTTAAACGACATAAAAATCACAACAGATCTTGGATGTTACATGCAATCTCGTTTCAATGCGACAACTAAAGAAGTTCGTTATTGCATGGATTCATACAAATTCAATGATGGAGCAACTGTTCTTTATAGGTTTTTATGGGGAGAATTTTGTGATTGGGGCATTGAGCTTAGTAAAGCAGAAAAATCAAGCATAGCAGAACTTGGAGCTATATTTAAAGAAGCCATGAAACTCATTCACCCTTTTATGCCTTTTATATCTGAATTTTTATATCAAGAATTAAGTGGTAAAAAACTTGAGACAAATGAATCTATTATGATTAAAAAGTACCCTAAATATACAAAACAAGATAAAAAAATAGAAAAAATATTTGAGCTTATTATTGAGTCTATAGTAAGTATACGACGAGCTAAAGCCACCATAGACATGCCCGGTAAAATTGAGACATTGAGCATTAAGCTAAATAAAAATATTGATTTAACTAAAGCAATTCCATTTTTAAAACTGCTTGGAAAAAGCAATAATGTAGACTTTATAAACAAAAAACCTAAAAATGCAATAAGAGATGTAAGCGATAATCTTGAAGTATTTATTCCTCTTAGTGGCGTAGATTTAACTCCAATTGTTAAAAGACTTCAAAATCAAAAATTAAAACTTGAAAAAGAGATAGACAAGCTAAAGATCATGCTGAATAACAAAAAATTCATAACTAATGCTCCTGACAAAATAGTTAAAGAAAATAAACAAACCCTAAAAGATATAAAAAATAAATTATCAAAAGTTGATGAAGAATTAAGGATTTTATTATGATGGAACTCCTACATGTTGTTATAGATTTTTTAATTGATACTATTGGCTCTTTAGGGTATTTTGGAATATTTTTTTTAATGTTTCTAGAGAGTACATTTTTTCCATTTCCAAGTGAAGTTGTTATAATACCAGCTGGATATTTAGCTTACAAAGGCGAGATGAATATATTTCTAGTTATTTTAATGGGCATTTTAGGCTCACTTATTGGGGCATTACTAAACTATTATTTATCTAAAACACTTGGGCGAAAACTTCTTTTAAAATATGGTCATTACATTTGGTTTAAAGAAGATAAACTTATAAAAATGGAGAAGTTTTTCAAATCACATGGAGATATCTCTACTTTTAACGGTAGGTTAATTCCTGTCATTCGTCAATATATTTCATTGCCAGCGGGACTTTCAAATATGAATATTTTAAAATTTTCTATATACACTTCATTGGGTGCTGGCATTTGGGTTACTATTCTTGCACTTTTAGGGTATTTCCTTGGAAGTAATGGTGAGCTCATTGAAGAGTATTTAAAATCAATAATCATCGCTATTTTAATAACAATAACTATTGTATCTATAATCTATATTAAGTATAAGCGATAGCAAAGAACAGTTTTAAAATATGAGTCTTTATATTAAAAAGATGCAATAATCTAAAAAGGCAAAAATTATGGGAAGAGCATTTGAGTATAGAAAAGCTGCAAAATTTAAGAGATGGGGAGAGATGTCAAGAGTATTTCCTAGACTTGGTCGCTCCATAACTATGGCCGCCAAAGAAAATGGCACAGACCCACAAACTAATGCAAAATTACGCACTGCTATACTAAATGCAAAATCTGAAAATATGCCAAAAGAAAATATTGAAGCTGCTTTAAAAAGAGCTAGCTTAAAAGACTTAAAAAATATGAAAGAGGTTACATATGAAGGCAAAGCTCCTCATGGTGTGCTTATTTTTATTGAGACTGCAACAAATAACTCAACTAGAACTGTAGCAAATATAAAAAATTATTTTAAAAAAGGAGGTGGAGAGATGTTAAATAATGGATCTTTAGAGTTTATGTTCTCAAGAAAAGCTATATTTGAATTTGAAAAAACTAACAACATAGATATGGAAAATTTAGAACTTGAACTTATAGATTTTGGTCTTGAAGAGATAGAAGAAGAGAAAAACACAGTACTAGTTACAGCTGATTACATTAATTTTGGATCACTCTCAAATGCTTTTGAAAATTTAAAAATAGATTTAAAAACCGCAACTTTAAAAAGATTTGCAAATACTCCAATCAGACTCAACAAAGAGCAAATAAGTGACATCTCAAGCCTCATAGAACACATTGAAAATGATGATGATGTACAAGCAGTTTACACAAATTTTAGTTTTTAGGAACTATCATCTCTTTAATCTATAGCTTTTTGAACGGTTCCGATTAGTCTTCTCTCTTTATTTTATAATTTAGTTATTTTATCTAAAAAGTAATTGGTATTTGATAAAATTGATTTTTAAAGACAGCTACACTTGTTCTTTTCAAAGGATTTGTTAGATGTATATCCCGTCCCCATATGTCAAGACCACTTAAGCCAACACTCTTATTTTACTCATTATGCTACTAACTGCAACTTTTGATTGTTCTGCTCTAACATAGCTTTGTCATAAATCTCATTAGGAGTTTTATTGCCAATAGCAGAGTGTAATCG
>JAERRW010000083.1 GCA_016735235.1 Sulfurospirillum sp.
TAAATTTAAATTGCATACACTAATCCCATGGTAATAACTATTAAAATAATATCAGAAATGTATTTCTTTTTTGCAAATACTCTATACTCATCGAGTGTGCCGTATTTATATTTTTTAAAAAGTTTTATGCTTGTAATAAATATTAGTAGAGAGACTAGCAACATAAGATAAATAGCATGAGTCATATACATGTGCTGAACACCTAAAATTATGAGACCCGTAAAAGCAATAGACGCAAATAGTGCATAGTAGATTGGGTTTACTTTTTTAACCTTTTTTGAAAACTCTTTACATGTGAAAATAAAATACAGATTTACTAAAGCAACAATTAACATGCCCGTTATGAAATATTGGTGATACTTTATTGCCGTTACAATTAACTCTTCCATCGAATACCCTTATATAAATTTTGATACAATTATACATGATTAATTATGAAAAAGCCTTAAATATTATCACCAATAAATTAAATGGAATATCTTCTACTAAAGAGTTAGCCCTTTTATGCTCTGTGAAACATATCTGTGCAAAAAGTATCTATGCAACTACTTCATTGCCAACTCACCCAACGGCTCTTAAAGATGGTATTGCATTTTTAGAAAATAAAAATTACGAAGTATCTACTGGCGATATTTTAAAAAAAGGAACTATGTTTGTAGTTCCTTACGAAGAAGATATTCAAAACCCTCCCAATATGTACAATATAAAAAAAGCAGAAGAAGATATAAAAAAAGGTGAACTTCTTATTGCTAAAGGCGAACTTATTACTGCTTATGGCATTACTTCATTGGCAAGTCAAGGTGTAAAAAAAGTAGAAGTATTTAAAAAACCAAAAGTAAGTATTCTTAGCATTGGAGACAACTTATGTCCTGTGCAAAAAAAGATAAAAAAAGGTGAGGTTTACAACTCTAATGCTCTCACTATTGCTACAAGAGTACTAGAAGTAGGAGCAAAAATAGCAAAAGTATGGCAAGTTAAAAATAATCAAATAGCTATAAAAGAGCATCTTCAGGAGTTACAAAAATATAGTGATTTTATAATTACAACAGGAGCCATGAGTAGATATGATGCTATGAATAAACTTATCTATGATAATGAATTTCAAATACTTTTTCATAAGGTCGAAATGGCTCCGGCCAGTCCAACTGCTTTTACTATTTTTGAAAATGTACCTATTCTTCACCTTACAGGGCTTCCTCTCTCCTCATTACTTGGATTTGAACTTCTTGGAAATCATGCAATTAAAATTATAAAAAATGAGTTGCATAAAAAAAGAGGAGGGCTACATGTAAGAAACAGAAAAAAGTTTACATGTAAAGGTAGTTATACAAATGCAGTTCCTGGTTTTTTTGATGGTTTAAGTTTTAAACACTCTTCATCTTTTAAAGCTGGTATGTTAAATATTCTTGCAAAATGTAATGGTTATGCTCTTATAAAAAATAGAACTACAATAAAAAAAAATGAAACAGTAGAGTTTTTTGTCTTTAAAAATTAACCACCAGTCTCATAAAAAGCTCTATTTGAAATTTCGTTATTTTCATCTGTACTCCATCTATTTTTCTCTGGCTTATTTTTTAAAACCTCTTTTAGTATTTTTGTAGCTTCAATTATATTTCCATTTTGAACTGCTTTTTTTATATTCATAGCCTCTTCAAAATACAAACATGGAATAAGAACACCCTCGGCGGTTAAACGAATACGATTACAATCTTCACAAAAATCATGCGCATGTGGATTAATAATTCCAAATTGATAGCCATTTTCTAGCTCATACAATTTTGATGGACTTGAACTCTCTCTTTTTATCTCAACAAATTTATACTTTGTCGCAATAACCTTTTTTATCTCCTCTTCACTCATGCCTTGGATCTTATCTTTTGCATATCTATTTTCCATATACTCAATAAATCTAATAGACATGTCTCTCTTTTTGCAATACTCTAAAATTTCAATAATCTCATCTGAATTAACATGTTTTAATGGAACATTGTTTATCTTAACACCTAATCCCACCTCTTGAGCTCTACTTATGCCATCTAATACTTTTGTAAGCACATCTTTTCCAGCTATTTTTTTGGCAACATCATGCCTAAGAGTATCAAGCGAAACATTTATACGAATTAACCCAGCATCTTTTAGCTCTTGTGCTAGATCTGACAAAAGATAGCCATTTGTTGTTAAAGCTATATCTAAACCACTCTTATAATCACTAATCATCTTTATAAAACCACTAAGCCCATTTCTTAAAAGTGGTTCGCCCCCAGTAATTCTTATTTTATCTACACCTTCATCTATACATATTTTTATAAATAAAAAAAGCTCTTCAAAACTAAGCAAGTTCTCTTTTGGAACCCAAGAAAATGGTTTCTCTGGCATACAGTATTGACATCTAAAATTACATCTTTGCGTAACTGAAACTCTTAAATAATTAACTTTTCTTCCATGTCCATCTCTTAACACATTATATTCCTATAGATAATTGATGAACCATTATACAATTTTAATATAAATGTAAACTCATTAGAATCCCTTGCAAATTAAGGTTTATTTTAAATAGTTTAAAGTATATTCAATAGCAATTTTTATCCGCAAGGAGATAAACATGTTATTTAACAGTTACGAATTTATATTCGTATTTTTACCAATAACATTTTTTATATATTTTTATCTAAATTCAAAAAAACTTACTCAAGCTAGTAAAGCATTTTTAGTATTTAGTAGTCTATTTTTTTATAGC
>JAERRW010000030.1 GCA_016735235.1 Sulfurospirillum sp.
ATTGAAACTCAAGATGCACAGACTATCTATCAAGTACCGCTATCTTTACAAAGAGAAAATATATTGGCTCCAATTGCGGACATGTTAAATTTAGATGAGCTTAATCCTAACATGGAAGCATGGGATACACTTGTAAAAAGAGTGATTGCTCCTACAAATGAGCTAACAGTAGGTTTTGTTGGAAAGTATTTAAATCTTAAAGAAGCATATAAATCTCTAACAGAATCTTTTATACATGTTGGAGCACATTTAAATACAAGGGTAAAAATAAAGTGGATAGATTCCGAAGAATTAGAAGAAAAAGAGGCTAAGGATTTTTTGAGTGGCGTAGATTGTATTTTAGTGGCAGGCGGTTTTGGTTATCGTGGAGTTGAGGGAAAAATAAAAGCTATTCAATTTGCCAGAGAAAACAAAGTTCCATTTTTAGGAATTTGCTTGGGCATGCAACTCTCTATGATAGAGTATGCAAGAAATGTTTTACATATAAAGAGTGCAAATTCTATTGAGTTTGATACTAAAACTGCATCTCCTATTATTTACCTCATAGATAGTTTTTTAAGTGCTACAGGCAATAAGCAAGTAAGAACATTTGAAAGTCCTCTAGGTGGAACGATGAGACTTGGAGGTTATGAGTGTACAACCAAAGAAAACTCTCTTTTAAGAAGGGTTTATGATGGTAAAAAAAAGATCAAAGAGCGTCATCGTCATAGATATGAAGCAAATCCAATTTATAGAAAAGAGTTTGAAAAAGCTGGAATGATTATAAGTGGGGAATCTGATGGTCTAATTGAAGCAATTGAGTTAAAAGAGCATCCCTTCTTTTTAGGAGTTCAATTTCATCCAGAATTTACATCTCGTTTAACTAATCCAAATAGAGTTCTTTTGTCTTTTTGTGAAGTAGCATTAAGATTAAATAAAAATGCATAAGATACTAACAAATGATGAAATAAGAAAAATTTTATCAAAAAGATTTCAAGACGATACATGTAACTGTTTAGCGGATATTCCTTCTCCCAACTCTTTAAAAGATATAGAGCGAGCTACTTTAAGAATAGTAGATGCTATAGAGAAAAAAGAGAAAATTGCTATTGTTGGTGATTATGATGTTGATGGCGTAGTTGCATCTGTTGTATTGAGTGAGTTTTTTGATGATTTGAATGTGGCATACTCTATATTGATTCCAAATCGTTTTAGTGATGGCTATGGACTTAATCCCAACATTGTAAAAAGAGTTGATGCTAATTTGATTATAACTGTCGATAATGGCATTAGTGCTATTGAGGCCGCAGATTTTTGCAATAAAAATAGCATAGATCTTATTATAACTGACCATCATGAAGCTCCTCCTACTCTTCCAGATGCTTATGCTATTGTAAATCCAAAACAGTTAGATTGCAATTTTCCAAATTCTGAAATATGTGGTGCTCAGGTTGCATGGTATCTTGTAGCAAACCTTAAAGAAAAAATGGGTTTAAAGTATAATCTTGGTAAATTTTTAGATATTCTTTCTGTCGCTATTATGGCGGACATGATGGAACTTAAAGACATGAATAGAGTTATGGTTAAAAAAGGAATTAAAAATTTAAGTAGTTCTAAAAGAGTGCCATTTATAGCTATAAAAAAGTATTTTGCAAAAGAGACTTTAGAGGGTGATGATATATCATTTCTTATTGCTCCATTAATAAACAGTTCGGGCAGAATGGAAGAGGCTATTTTGTCATATGAGTTTTTAAAATCAAAAAATCTTGAAGATGCAATAGTAAAATTAGAGTATATAGTAAGTTTAAATAACATGCGAAAAGATGAAGAGAAGACTCTTTTTGATGCTTCGCTAAAGCAGATTAATGAAGATGAAAATATAGTTATTGTTTGGGGCGAAGATTGGCATGAAGGAGTTATTGGTATTGTAGCTTCTCGTTTATCAAAAAAATTTAAAAAACCCTCTATTGTATTTTCAATAAATGGTGAGATTGCAAAAGCGAGTGCTAGAAGTGTAGGTGATGTAGATATACTTTTGCTTATAAGCATGCAAAAAGAGTTACTTTTAAGATTTGGTGGACATAAAAATGCTGCTGGATTGTCTATAAAAAAAGAGAATTTAAACAAGTTTAAAACTTCTATGGTAAAACTTTGTAAAGATATAAGCAAAGAAGAGTTAGAAATAGATAGAGATATTTTAGGAGAAATTGATATAAAAAGCATAGATTTTAAACTTTTAGACATAATAGATGAGTTTGAACCTTATGGTCAAAAGAACCAAAAACCTATTTTTATATTAAAAAATGTTTTTGTAAAAGAAGATAGAGTCATAGGACGAGACAAAAGGCATTTGAAACTTACATTAAGTAAAGATAATTACTCTATAGAGGCACTATTTTTTAATTATGATGTAGATGTCAAGCAAGGCGACACAATTGATATACTTTTTACAGTTTTTTGTAACAAGTTTAGAGGCTTAGCAACACCACAGTTACTAATAAAACAAGTTTTAAACTATTTTTAAAAAATTAAAACTCTTTTCCATTAAATATAGGAACAAAATAACACTCATCTAACTCTTCAATTTTTATATTTTCTCCACTCTTTATAAATCTTGTTATAATCTGTTTATCGCCTTTTTTAATAGGAGCTACAAGTATTCCAGTGTCGCTTAATTGAGTAAAAAGTTTTTTTGGAATTTTTGATGTTGTTGCTGAGAAAAGAATTCTATCAAATGGAGCATACTCTCTCCATCCATTTTGTCCATCATCGAATCTAGTATGAATATTGTTAATGCCCATCTTTTTAAAATTCTCTTTAGCCTCCACAAGAAGTCTTTCTACTCTCTCTATAGTAAATACACGCCGTATTAGTTTGCTTAAAACTAGTGCTTGATAGCCACTACCGCAACCTATCTCTAAAACACTATCCGCTCCTTCACATGTAAGAGCATTGCTCATTTTTGCAACTGTTAAAGGAGAGCTTATCCATTGGTCAGCAAGCATTGGCAAGGCATCAAGCTTATATGCATGACTTGCAAATCCTCTTGGTACAAACTGTTCTCTTTCACTTGAAATTAGTGCTTTGTATAGATTGTCGTCTATATTATAAATTTTTCTTATCTCATTTACCATGTTTTTACGTTTTTGCAGTTTTATTTTTGCAGTAAAATTATCTGTTCGTTCATTAGAAATCATTAAAAGACAGACTACCTTTACTATAATTTGTTACATTTCCTTCAAAAAAATTTGTCTTTTGTTCATTAAATTTTGAAAAATCTTCAACCCATTTTATAGGGTGGACCGCATTATACATCTTCTCAAAGCCAACAGCGGCAAGTCTTTCGTCTATCAAGAAGTGAATATACTCTTCTATAATATCATCAGTAAAACCCATGATTTGGTTTTGTGTAATGTATTGCCCCCACTCTATTTCTAGTTCGCCAGCCTCTTTAAACATTTTTCGTACTTCTGTTTTTAGCTTATCTGTAAAAAGCTCAGGGGCTTCTTTTCGTACCGTGTTTATCATGTTTTGAAAAAGCAAAAGGTGTGTAATTTCATCACGCTGAATAAACCTTATCATTTGAGCAGAGCCTAACATGTGTCCCGCTCGTGCTAAAGCATAGATAGCGGTAAATCCAGAATAAAAATAGACACCTTCTAAAATTTGATTTGCAAACATAGCAAGCAGAAGTTTCTCTTTAGTTACATCTCCAGCAAGTTTTTCATACACGCTAGAGATATATTCATTTTTTCGTCTTAAAACATCATCATGCTTTTCCATTTCATATATAAGATCAGTATTGCTACAAATTGCTTCTACCATAACTGCATATGATTTTGAGTGGTTTGCTTCTTCATAAGCTTGTCGTATCAAAAGAGCATTAATCTCTGGTGCAGTTATATATGGGTTAATATTGTCTGCTAAATTGTTTGTTTGAAAACTGTCCATGCTTATGAGTTGAGACCATACTAAATCATACATTCGTTTTTCTGAATCTGTTAAGTTTTTATTATAATCAATCACATCTTTTGTAGTATCTACCTCTTTTGGAAACCAAGTATTAGCTTCCATTGTGTCCCAAAGGTTTAAGGCCCAAGTATATCTAGCTTTTGTAAAATTTAAAATACCATGAGGATTTCCACCAAAAACTCTTCTATCATTCAAATCTTCTTCTGAATTTGGGTTGTATATTTTTTTTCTTTTCATTAATACCGTCCATTAATTTTATTAACTCTACTTTTGCAAATAAATTTCAATATTTTAAGTCGAGCATTAAAGCATATAAACAGCCATATTCGACTATAATGTCCGTCATTTACTTGCAAGGCTATAAAACTTGCAAATTATATCAATTATGCTATGAAGAGTTTATTAAATACAACTCTTCTAAATACATGTAGTGAAAATTTTTATCCGCAAGGAGATAAACATGTTATTTAACAGTTATGAATTTATATTCGTATTTTTACCAATAACATTTTTTATATATTTTTATCTAAATTCAAAAAAACTTACTCAAGCTAGTAAAGCATTTTTAGTATTTAGTAGTCTATTTTTTTATAGC
>JAERRW010000039.1 GCA_016735235.1 Sulfurospirillum sp.
TTGTTGAAATTTTAAAGTATCTCCTAAAATATATTGTTCATTATGATTTTTTAAAAACAGATCAATGTTCCCAGCAAATAAAATCACTGGAAACAAAAGAACTAAAATGCTTTTTTAATAATCAGTTAAATTGTAAGTGCCATCGCCATTGTTATCAACAGAAGTTACTACTTGACCATCTTCTTCAACTTCTATCTTAACTTTACCGTTATTTGCCATGTTGTATATTGCTTTACCGCTAGTTATACGATCATCATTATAGAATACAAATGGTGTATTTGACATGTCATAGGTTTCATCATAAGTTACATAAGAGGCTAAGTCGTTGATATATACCATTCCTTTTGTTTGATACATAGCGCCAGAGGATAAATCAAAGACATATTCTGCATTTTTTTGAGCAACTTTTTTGCCATCTACTTCTGTTGTTACACTAAAGTTCATGGTTTCTTTATTAGGATCATAATATGTGGTGCCATCTTCTGTGGTAGAATAATATTCATCACCTAAGGTATTAATTTCACTTCCTTTTAACATTTTAGCTGTTTCGGCAAAAGTTATATCTGTCAAGTAAGTGGTATCCTTACGCATATAAACATCAATTTCTTCATTATACTGTGATACTTTTACAAGTATTTTACCATCTATGTACATTCCATCATCATAATAATTCTCATAACATTCATCAAATGTTATTGTCGCTTCTTCAACATTAGGCTCAGTGACAGAAGCATCAAACTTTATAGTGCCACCATAACTGCAATCTTCTAAATTTTCGGTAGCTTTATTTAGCGAATAATTATCAATTTTTGTTAAATTCCGTTTTCTTATATCATTAACAATATCATTAATTTTTTTCATAGATAGTACTATGTTTTGAGTATTTGATGAGGAAACAGAGAACAGATTATAATCTCTGTGATCATTTACAACTATTTCGCTTACTTTTTGTCCATTTTCAAGTGTTGGCTCTGCTAGTTTTGTATCTGTATCTGCTGGAAAATCTAATCCGCTATCATTTCCCCCCCCACTTCCGCTACTTCCGCTACTTTCGCCACAACCAACTAAACCTGCACTAAAAACAGTTATCAGTATTAAGCTTAATCCTATTGATCTTATTTTGCCCATCTTTTCTCCTAATTTTTATTAACTTTGAAAAGTTTTTTATAAGCTACTTTCGTAGCAAGCCTTTAATCTTTTAGTATCCTTCGTGTATTGTAGCTAAAAAGTTTTGAAAAATAAATATTTGCTTATGAAAACGAGGATTATACACAAAGTAAAATAGCAGAATTAATAGGTGTAGATAAATCAACAATGTCAAGAGATAAATTTAAAATCAAGCCTTTTTGATATGGGAATAGTTTTTGAAAAATCAGCACTACATACTCTTGCTGTTGGTTACTTCTCTACTGTTCTTATAGGCTTTGGAACATTTTCCCTGTCGGCATGTAGTACGAAGTGTGCCAGCCAGCTTCTTTAAGTTCTTTAAAAAATGAACCTTTTGTTCCTGACTCAATAATAAATTTTGGTAATCTTAATTTTGAAAACTGTGTTAATGCAATACTCAAGAAAGTTATTGCTATAAATATCAATAATGATTTTTTAATTTTTAAAGTTTCTTTGAGATAAAATCAGAAATATATTCATATGATTCATTGCTATTTTTATTCATAAATAAATTGCTCCTTGTAAAAAATTTCACTTCTTAATGCATTTTAGCATAATATCTACTATATTTGTGATGCCATTTTTTCTTATTATTGTCATTAAATTTTTAGACATCTGTTTTAAATTTAAATTTTTAAGTATTTCTAATAGAACTTTTTCATCTAATTTGTCTTGAGTAGCTAATTGGGTTGCATTTTTGTCTACTAAAATTTTTGCATTAAAGTATTGATGATTATTTGCGGCATGTGGAAATGGGACAAATAGTGCTGGTAGTCCATTTGCGCTAAGCTCCCAAAGTGTACTCGCTCCTGCACGACTAATTGCAAAGTCTGCTTTTTCAAAACTATCTACTATAGATTCACTAAATGCAAAACACTCTACATGTAAGGAGTTTTTTTTGTAAAACTCTCTACATGTAAGGTAATCTTTTTTACCTGTTTGATGAATTATAGAGAGACCATTTTCTATCAACTTTGGTGCTATTTTCATAGCTAGAGTATTGATGAATTTTGCCCCTTGTGAGCCACCTAAAAAGATAACTGTTTTTAACTCTTTTCTTACTCTTTTAGAGTTAAAAAATTCGTCATTTACTGGATACTCTTTTACTTTTGAGTTAGCCTCATATGAGCTAAAGAACTCTTTTGAAAAAGGTTTTAATATTTTATTGAGTGTTCCTGCAGTAGCATTTTGCTCGTGTATATATAGCGGTGTCTTGGTAAGAAATGCGGCAAATGATGCTGGAGCTGCAGAGTAGCCGCCTACACAAAATACAGCTTTTACATTGTGAGTTTTTAAAATATTTCTACATGTAAATATTGAAAAAAGTATCTCTTTTAAAGCAAAGATTTTTTTAAAACCTTTCTTATTTACAACTCCTTTTGAATTTAAGAAGTATGTTTTCTTAAAACCTTTATCATCTAAAAACCAAGATTTATCTTGTCCATTTATAGATCCAATATATATAGGTTTTAAACCACGACTATTTAACTCTTTTTTGAGTTCATTTGCCACAGAAAGGTGTCCGCCTGTCCCTCCACCTGTAATAGCTACTTTCATAATTTTGCCCTTTTGCTTACCATAAGAATCATTCCCATGCCAATAGATAGTGATAAAAGTGCACTTCCTCCATAGCTTATAAAAGGGACTGCAATTCCTTTTATAGGAGTAATAGAAGTAATGCCAAAAGCATTCATTAAAAATGAGAAGACTATCAATAACCCAATGCCCAATGAAAAAAGGTAAAATACTCTATTGCTACTTCTGCTTGATATTTTAAAAATTCTATAAATAATTGTAAACATAATAAGTGTTATAAATGTAACACCTAATGCTCCTATCTCCTCTGAAATTCCAGAGAGAATAAAATCTGTATGTACATCACTAAGATAGCCTAATTTAAATAAGCTATTACCTAAACCCTCCCCAAAAAGTCCACCATGTTTGATTGCATTTAGTGAGTGAGATATCTGGTAGGGTTCGGGTGCATTTTCTACTCTAAGAGCAATTGCCATGGAGTTTGGTAATAGCGAAAGCACAATATCTTGTATAGTAGCCCACCATGTTTTTATTCTTATGATTCTTCTATCAGAACTTACGATAGTAACAACAAATAATAAAATAGAACTTATGATACTAATCATAAAAAGCTTTAAACTAGTTCCTGCAAAAAATGCCATAAAAGCTAATGTTAAAGCTAAAACCACTACTTGCCCAAGGTCATTTTGCATGATGGCTATAAGATAAATCACAAGCAAGAATAGTCCCATGTAGGGTAAAATTAACATTAGCTCATCTTTGAGTGGTTTTTTATTTTCATCTAGTTTTCTTGTAAAACTCCAAGCTAAAAAGTATACAAAACCAATTTTGAAAAATTCTACTGGTGCAAATGAAAATCCAGGAAGTCTTACCCATCTTTTTGCTCCACCGGCCGAAGTTACCATAGATTCTGGAAGATAGTGCATAATTCCCATTAAAAAAAGTGATGAAAAAAAGATGAAAAAACCTATCCATACTAAGTGTTTATCAGGATTAAATTGCGAAAGAAGCCACATGACAAAAATAGAAATTATGCCAACAATAGACTGTCTTATAAAAAAATGCCACTCATTATAATTAAAATAGAGTGTTGTAAATACGGGCAGTGAAAGAGAAAATACAATACCAATAAATATACAAAAAGTACAGAGTATAAAAAGAGTTTTATCTGTTGCCATGTGCTACTTTCAAAAAATATTTAGTTCTATACTCTAGAGAGGATATAAATCCTCTCTTTTGTTTTTTGCTTACTTAAAGTTCATTAGAAAAATCTGCAATAGCTAAGCGTCTTAATTGTCTCCACCTTCTTTGGGCATCTTTTTTATTTTGATCAAGAAGTGATTGAGCATGTTTTGGATTTGTTTTCTTTAAACTAGAGTATCTTATCTCGTTTAATAAAAAATCTTCATAGAGATTCCAATTCGGTTCTTTGCTAGTTATTTTTATAGGGTTTTTTCCTTCAACTTCAAGACGAGGATCATAAGTATAAAGTGGCCAATAACCGCATTTTGTTGCAAGTTGAGCCTGATTCCCCGATTCTCCTAAACCACCTTTAATTCCATGAGCAATACAAGGAGAGTAAGCTATAAGCAGTGATGGTCCATCATAAGCTTCAGCGGCCTCAATTGCCTTTAATGTCTGTATTTGTGAAGCATTTGAATTAATTTGAGCAATATAGATACTTCCATAAGTCATAGAGATATAGCCTAAATCTTTTTTTTGTGTCAATTTACCAGATGCAGTAAACTCCGCAATTGATCCTGTGCGGGCAGATTTTGAACTTTGACCGCCAGTGTTTGAATAGACTTCTGTATCTAAAACAAGAACATTTACATTCTCTCCAGATGCAAGAACATGGTCAAGTCCGCCGTATCCAATATCATATGCCCAGCCATCGCCTCCTATAATCCATTGTGATTTTTTAACTAAATATTTTTTAAGAGAAAGAAGATCTTTAACACCAGAAATATTTTGATTTTTCTCAAGTTGAGGAATTAACATGTCCCTTATAGCCAAAGTCTTGTTACCATCTTTTTTATGTTCTATCCAATCTTTATAAAGAGCAGTAAGTGCATTTGGAGCAACTTCCATGTTGTTTATCATAATATTTTCAATACGGTTACGAATAGTCTCACTTGCAACTTCCATACCCATGCCAAACTCTGCATTATCTTCAAACAGTGAGTTGCCCCATGCAGGCCCTTCGCCATTATCATCTTTTCTATATGGTGTAGTTGGAGCAGATCCACTGTAAATAGAAGAGCAACCAGTTGCATTTGCAATCATCATTCTATTACCAAATAGTTGAGTTGCTAAAGTTATATAAGGAGTCTCTCCACAACCAGGACATGCTGCATGAAATTCAAACAGTGGCTTAGCAAACTGTGAGCCTTTTATAGTGCTTTTAGACATAAAGTCATCTTTGTAAGTAACTTCATTAAAAAGATAATCAGCATTTACTTGTTCGCCAGAATCTATCTCTTCTACAAGTGGAACCATAACAAGTGATTTCTCTTTAGATGGACAAATTTGAGCACAAAGATCACATCCTGTGCAATCAAGTACAGAAGTTTGAATTTTGTATTTAAGTCCTCTATCTTTAACCTCTTTACCTTTAGCGTCAAGGAGATTATTTTTAACACTAACTGGTGCTTTTTTCATCTCATCTTCATTAATCAAAAATGGGCGAATTACGGCATGAGGACACACAAATGCACACTGGTTGCACTGTATGCAGTTCTCTTTTATCCACTTAGGAACCATTATGCCAATACCGCGTTTTTCGTACTGACTAGTTCCGTTTTCAAACGAACCATCTTCATAGCCATCAAAAACAGAAACGGGCAAACTATCGCCTTTAGCAGCATTTATAGGTTTTGCAATTTTCTCAACAAAATCTGTACCAATATATTGAGATTTAATCTCTTTTTCGCATGTATCGAGGTTTGACCAAGCATTATCAACTGAAATTTCTTCAATTCCAGTTGCTCCTTTATCGATAGCTTTATAGTTAAGCTCAACTATTTTTTCACCTTTTTTAATATAAGACTTATGGGCAAACTCTTTCATATATTTTTTTGCATCATTAAAATCAATAATTTCAGAGAGTTTAAAAAAAGCTGACTGCATAATAGTATTTGTTCGTCCACCAAGACCAATATCTCGTGCTAATTTAGTAGCATTGATAATATAAAATTTTGCATTTTTATCTGCTAGTGTTTTTTTAATATGATTTGGCATTTTAGAAATTGTATCTTCAGCGCTCCAAATAGAGTTTAAAAGAAAAGTTCCGCCATCTTTAAGTCCACTAATCATATCGTATAGATCAACATATCCGGCCACTGTACATGCAACAAAATCAGGTCTTGACACTAAGTAAGTAGAGCGAATAGGGTCTTTCCCAAATCTAACATGACTTCTTGTGTAGCCACCTGATTTTTTAGAATCATAAGCAAAATAAGCCTGTGCATAAAGATTAGTCTTGTCGCCTATAATTTTTACAGAGTTTTTGTTAGCCCCAACAGTACCATCTGCACCCAAGCCATAAAATAGACACTCTTTAATATCATCTCCACCAAGAGATAAATTTTCACCAACTTCAAGCGAAGTGTAAGTAACATCATCTATAATACCAACAGTAAAGCTATTTTTTGGTTTCTCTTTTTTAAGATTATCAAATACTGCTACTATTTGTGCAGGATTAACATCTTTTGAGGAGAGTCCATATCGACCACCAACTATAATAGGAGCGTTTTTTTGTCCGTAAAATATGCTTCTTATGTCTAAATAGAGTGGCTCTCCAACCGAACCAGACTCTTTTGTTCTATCAAGCACAGAGATTTTTTTAACTGTATCAGGCAAGACATCAAAAAGATATTTTGCACTAAATGGACGATAAAGATGGACTGTAATAAGCCCTACTTTTTCACCTTTTTTCATCAACATGTCTATTGTCTCTTTTGCTGCTTCTATAACAGAACCCATAGCAACTATAATGTGTTCTGCATCATCTGCTCCATAATATGTAAATGGTTTATATTCACGACCAGTTACTTTAGAGATCTCTTTCATGTACTTTGCTACTATGTCAGGAAGTGCATTATAAAATTTATTTTGTGCTTCTCTTCCTTGAAAATATATATCATCATTTTGAGCAGTACCACGAGTTTTTGGTGATTGAGGATTTAAGGCTTCATCTCTAAATGCTTGTACTGCTGATTTATCTATTAAACTATCGAATACTGCATAATCCATAAGTTCTATTTTTTGTATCTCATGCGATGTTCTAAAGCCATCAAAAAAGTGCATAAAAGGAACGCGCCCTTCTATAGCTGCAAGGTGAGCCACACCCGCTAAATCCATAACCTCTTGAACAGAAGAAGTTGCTAACATGGCATAACCAGTTTGACGAGCTGCATAAATATCTTGGTGATCTCCAAAAATAGACAATGCATGAGTTGCTAATGTTCTTGCACTTACATGTATAACACTAGGCAATAATTGACCTGCCATTTTATACATATTTGGAATTTTAAGTAAAAGTCCTTGCGACGCTGTATAAGTTGTAGTTAATGCTCCAGCTTGAAGTGAGCCGTGAACCGCACCAGCAGCCCCTCCCTCACTTTGAAGTTCCACTACTTTAACAGGCATACCAAAAAGATTTTTCTTGCCTTGTGTCGCCCAAACCTCTGTAAAATCCGCCATAGGTGATGATGGTGTAATTGGATAAATTCCTGCAACTTCTGTAAATGCATAAGATGCATATGCCGCAGCTTCATTGCCGTCCATGGTTTTCATAATTTTTGCCATGTTTAACTCCTCTTAATTTAGTTGTTCGATTAATTAGGTCTTATTTTACTTGTGATTGTCTTAATAACATATAAATTAGATATTATAATTCCATCTATTAAGTAGCTCATTGTATGGCTCCGGATGCTGGATTCGAACCAGCGACCAAGTGATTAACAGTCACCTACTCTACCGCTGAGCTAATCCGGAATAAGTTAAAGTAGCAAGGTCGAAATTATAGTAAAAAATAGAGATAATGTCAATACATGTTAGTCCATATTATGCAACTCACAAAAGAACAGTACTTAAGCGGTTGCATTAAACTAATCTTTTCATTAAAATATCTAAGGTTAAGCTATATTGGGCTAACATTAATGAAGTCATATAAAAAGTATAAAATTTGTATATTTAAGGAAAAAGCTTGAAAAAATTGGTATTAAGCTTGGCGTTAGTTGTAACTTTAGGTTTTGCAAAAGAGAATATAATTGTTTATCATGCAGGTAGTTTAGCAGTTCCATTTGCCGAAATTGAAAAAGTATTTGAAGAAAAATATCCTCAATATAATGTACTTAGAGAAGCAAGCGGGAGCAGAGTTGCTGCTAGGAAAATTACCGATATTGGTAAACATGCTGATGTTATGGCAAGTGCAGATTATCATGTTATCGACAATCTAATGATACCAAATAATGCAAAATTTAATGCACATTTTGCTACAAATGAGATGGTTATAGCCTATACTTCAAAATCAAAATATGCAAAAGATATAAATTCTAAAAATTGGACAGAAATTTTTTTAAGAGATGAGGTTAAAATAGGACACTCAAACCCAAATATGGATCCTTGTGGCTACCGCTCAATGCTTGTTACAAAACTTGCAGAAGATTATTATAAACAGGCAGGTTTTTTTAAAAAACTTTTTGGATATGGTGATAGTTACACAACAGGCGAAGAGAATACAAAAAAAATAATAGTTAGACCAAAGGAGACAGATTTATTGGGTCTTATTGAAGTTGGTGTATATGATTATCTTTATATCTATAAATCAGTTGCAAAGCAACATGGGTTAAAATATATAACTCTTCCAGAAATGGTATCTTTAAAAAGTTCTAAATTTGCAAATAATTATGAAAAAGCTATATTTAAAATCAATGGAAAAACACCAAATAGTTGGATAACTCAAAAAGGTACTCCTATGGTTTATGGTATTACAGTTGTGCAAAACAGTAAATCGCCTATAAATAAAGATGGTGCAGTAAAATTTGTCAATTTTTTACTCTCGCCAAAAGGTCAAGAGATTATGATTAAAAATGGTCAAGGTGTAATTAATCCTCCAGTTATAACAGGTGATGCAAGCATAATAGGAAAATAATGGGACTATTTGAAGTAAAGAATTTATCTTATAAAATAGAGAATTTTAAGCTAGACAACATAAGTTTCAAAGTCAATAAAGGAGAGTATTTTACTCTTCTTGGTCAAAGTGGAAGTGGAAAAACTCTATTGCTGGAATCTATTGCTGGATTCAACTCAATTACTGGAACGATAAACTTTGAAGGTAGAGATATATCTAAACTTTCTCCAGAAAATAGAGATGTGGGTTTTGTATATCAAGATTTTGCACTTTTTCCAAACCTAAATGTTAAAGATAATATTATGTTTGCGGGCAAATATAAACATGTCTCTAACCCCAAAGAGACTCTTAATGACTTAACTAATTTTTTAGGGCTTACACAACTTCTTAAAAGAGATGTAGATAATCTCTCAGGTGGTGAGAGGCAAAGAGTAGCAATTGCAAGAGCACTTTTTGCTAAACCAAAAATACTTTTACTCGATGAGCCTCTTAGTGCTATTGACCCTACTTTTAGAAACACTATTATGAAGTTTTTAAAAGATATTCATAGAAAATACAACCTTACTACTATACATGTAACTCATAATTTTCGAGAAGCATCATATTTAGCCGATAGAATTGCTATAGTAATGAATGGGCAAATCAAGCAAGTAGGCACTGCAACTAATGTTCTAAATAATCCAGTCAATATTGATGTAGCAAAGTTTTTAGGGTTTAAAAATATACTTCCAAGTTCTATGATAAACGATACAAAAGATAGGCTTTTTTCAGTTGATCCAAATGCTATACATGTAGGAAAACATAAATTTGATTGTGACTACATGTTTGATGGTATCGTTGAAGAGTGCATGGGTATTGTTGATCACTATAAGATATTTATTGATGTTGATGGAGAACAGTTTTTTGCAAAAATTTTAAAAAGAGATTTTAAAAGCAGTTATGCAAATAGAGGTGATAGTATCTATATTGGATTCGATAAAGACGATGTATGTTTTTTATAAAAAATTGGTTTTTACATGGATTAATATTTTTAGCAACTATTATACTTCTATTTTTATTGATCCCACTTTTGAATATGGTATTTGGCAATGATTTGATGTTATTGCTTGATGTTCTAAAACAAAAAGATGTTATAGGGTCTATATATTTAACCATGAAAGTATCTCTATGGGCTATGGTTTTTGTACTTATTACTGGACTTCCTTTAGCTTATATTATTGCTAGATATAACTTTTTTGGTCGTTCATTTGTAGAAGCTCTTATAGATATTCCTATTATGATACCTCACACTGCTGCGGGCATAGCTTTGTTGATGGTTTTTGGAAGAGGAAGTATATCTGATGCGTTTGAATCTGTTGGCATAATGTTTGTAGATACCGAAATGGGTATTATGGTTGCTATGATGTTTCTTTCATCTACATTTTTAATAAATGGAGCAAAAGAGGGTTTTAAAAAAGTAGATGTTAAACTAGAAAAAGTGGCACGAACACTTGGTGCAAACCCTATGCAGGTTTTTCTAAAAATATCAATTCCTAACGCAAGAAAAGATATTATTAATGGAGCATTAATGATGTGGGGAAGAGGACTTGGAGAGTTTGGAGCAGTTATTATGCTAACATATCATCCTATGGTAGCACCTGTTTTAATTTATGATAGATTTACAAGTTATGGATTAAGTCATTCCGCTCCTGTTGCGGCGATTATGATAATAATCTCAATTTTTATATTTTTAAGTGTTAGGTTTGTAAATAATAGATTTAAATAAGTATAATATTAAGATACAAAAAAGTTATATTTAAATTATGAGGTAACATGAAAATAGATTACAGAAACTTAACATGTCCAGAACCAGTAATAAATACAAAATAACACTTTAAGAGTTGGAGATGTTTTAATTCTTACAAAATCAATAGGCATGGGAGTTTTGATAGCAGTTAGCCAGTCTGATGCAAGTGGGCTTTTAAAAAGATTAAAAGATATTGGTTATGAAGATAGTAGTATTGTAGCTTTAGTGAAAGATTTTGAGAAACAAAGTTTAGTTTTAAGATAAATTTGCTATAGTTTACTTCTATTTACTGTGGGGTTGACATGGCTTCGACAGGAGTAGTTTTAGCTTATGGCTGCATGTCGGATGTGAAGGACTTCCGTTAGACAAACCTTCAAAAACATAACTGCTAATAACAGTAACTATCGTCCAGCTTACGCAGTAGCGTAAGTTTAACCTTAGCCTAACGGCTTTTGGACTGCTTCCACTTCTGATTCTATTCAAGGAAGATTTTGGAAGTATAATAGATATAATAGATATATTTTATGCATGTCTCGACATAAAATGAAATTAGAGACTCGTTTTGAGTAACTTTGTTAGTTGTGTGAATCAAAATTAAACATAAACAACTTCTTTAAACATGTAGACGTCATCGGTGGCTACTTTTGGACTCCGGTTCGATTCCGGACAACTCCACCATATCGCAAAGTAACCTAATATGCCACATACTACTAATTACTATACAAGGAATTAAATTGGAAGATAAATCACTAATAGAACATATGAAAGAACTTCTAAAAAAAGAACCGAAGTATGTAGATAAACACGGAGCATTATTCATGTCTCAAATCTTTGAAGATATAGATAAGATAGATACAGAGTTGATAAAACTTTTAATTAATGATAAAAAAGCAAAAGAGAATTTTTTTGAAAAGATAGAAGATATTTATGTACTTAATCGATATAAACTTATAGAAGTTTTTACAATGAAAGAGTATATGAAAGGCTCATTTACAGACTATGAGAACAAAATAGGACTTATAAAAAAAGATGGTTTTATAGGCACTAACGATGATGTTGTTTTGGCATTCCCCTATAAAGATTGTGTACTTCAAGGTGGACAAACAAAAGATGATGAACCAAGTAGTGAGATGTTTAATAACTATATAGTAGAGGCAAGTAAGATAGATAGAATGTACGACCCAAAGGTGCTAACAAATTTTAAAAGATTTACCAAAGATGGAGAGAGCGAAGTAGATGAGATAACACAAAATGATAGCCTAATCGTAAAAGGAAATAACCTCATAGCTTTGCATAGCCTAAAGCATAGATACAGGGGTAAAGTAAAGCTCATCTACATAGACCCGCCATACAACACTGGAAATGATAGTTTTGGATATAACGATAGATTTAACCATAGTAGTTGGCTAACTTTTATGAAAAATAGACTTGAGATAGCTAAGGAATTTTTGAGTGATGATGGGGTTATATTTATTACTTTAGATGATAATGAAGTGTTTTATTTAAAAGTTTTAACAGATGAGATTTTTGATAGGGATAATTTTATAGCAGATGTTATTTGGAATAGTAGAAAATCTGTTCAAAATGATACAATCATTTCATTAGCCACAAATCATAATCTTTTTTATGCAAAAAATAAAAATAGGCTAGATAAAAAAGATTTTAGATTATCAGTAGATGAAAGTAAATATAAATATGATGATAACGATGGAAAAGGTAAATATAAAGCAGACCCATTTGATGCACCAAATTTAAGACCTAATTTAACTTATCCTATTTTAAATACAAATACTAATGAAGAATTTTACCCACCTACTGGAAGACATTGGAGAACGACACAAGAGGAATATAAAAAATATTTAAACGATAATCGTATAATTTTTGGACAAACTGGAAAAAGTAAACCTCAATTAAAAAAATATCTTAATGAAGAAAAAGATAAAGGTTCAGTTTCGACAACATTATGGAATGATTTAGATACAACGACCAATGCAACAAAACATTTAGAGAAAATATTTGGTAAAAAGATTTTTGACACACCAAAGCCAGAAAAATTAATACAAAGAATTATAAATTTATCAACAAAACCAAACGACCTTATCATGGACTTTCATTTAGGAAGTGGAACAACTACAGCAGTAGCTCATAAGATGGGAAGAAGATATATTGGTATAGAGCAGATGGACTACATAGAAGATATATCGGTTGAGAGAATGAAAAAAGTTATTGATGGCGAGCAAGGCGGTATTTCTAAAGCCGTTGAGTGGAGCGGTGGAGGTAGTTTTGTATATTGTGAATTAAAAGAAAATGAAGAGTTTAAAAATAGTAAAGTTGAAAATCTACAATACGATATGAGATATGTACCATATAGCGAGATAGATGATGAAACTTACAAAGTAGGTAAAAAAGAAAAAGAGATAAATAAAAAGTTTTATGGAACTGATGATGAGTGAGAAAATACCTCTTTATAAAGAGATAGAAACATGTTATCAAGTGATCGACAGACCAATAATTCCAAAAAGTATATTAAACAATATAAAACAAAAACCAAGAGAATATCAGATAAAAGCACTACAAAATTTTATATTTTATATGGAACAAAAAATGTACAAAAACATAAAAAGTAAGCATTTATTATTTCATATGGCAACGGGAAGTGGTAAAACAAATGTCATAGCTAGTAGCATATTGTATCTATACGAAAAAGGGTATAGGGATTTTGTCTTTTTTGTAAACACTACCAATATCATCACAAAAACAAAAGATAACTTAGCAAATAGCAGTGCGAATAAATATCTATTTGGAAAAAAGATTATTATAAATTATAAGCAAGTAAAGATAAATGAGATTAAGAATAATTTTAATGATAGCAACGATAATTGTATTAATATAATGTTCTGTACAACACACAAAATTCATAGTGCTTTAGAAACACATGTAAGCGAAAATGGGCTTACTTATACACAGTTTGAAAAGAGAAAAATAGTTTTGATAGCAGATGAAGCCCACCACCTAAATAGTGAATTAAAAAAGAAAAAAACACTAGAAGATAAAAAAAATAATGCAAGTTGGGGGCTAACAACAAATAATATTTTAAAACAAAATGATGAAAATATACTTTTAGAGTTTACAGCAACAGCAGAGATAAGTGCAAAAAAAGAGATACTAGAACACTATAGCGATAAAACAATATTCAACTATACTTTTAATGAATTTAATAAAGATGGATTTTCTAAAAATGTATCATTGGTGCATAGCGGATTGCCTGAAAAACAAAGAGTACTACAAGCTATAATGATAAGTGAATATAGACAAATAGTAGCTAAACAACATGCTAATCTATCTCTAAAACCAGTCGTAATGTTTAAAAATCCTAAAGGTGTGAAAGCAGTCGATAAAAGCCTTATAGCATTTAACCATATGATAGAAAATCTAACAGTTAATGATATTGATGAGGTGTTTAGCCTTTCCGATGAATTAGAAGACATTATAGGATTGAAAAATTTTGTAGGTAAAAATATTAGTGGCTTTGTAAAACAACTAAAATACTCTTTTAGAAAAAATGTATGTGTAAAAATTTATAGCACAAGTCAAGATAAAGAGAAAACACTAAAGTTATTAAATAATCTAGAAGATGAACATAATACAACAAGAGTTATATTTGCCGTAAATGTTTTAAATGAGGGCTGGGACGTATTAAACTTATTTGATATAGTAAAACTTGATGAAACAAATGCAAGTGCAAAAAGCACTACAAGTGAGGCACAGTTAATAGGAAGAGGAGCTAGATACTTTCCTTATGAGCATAAAAATACACCAAAATATCAAAGAAAATTTGATGATGATTTGAAAAATCCTTTGAGACTACTTGAGAGTATGCACTTTTATAGCAAGTATGATAATGAGTATATTGCAAAAT
This sequence comes from Sulfurospirillum sp., assembly GCA_016735235.1. Lineage (GTDB taxonomy): Bacteria > Campylobacterota > Campylobacteria > Campylobacterales > Sulfurospirillaceae > Sulfurospirillum_A. The sequence goes on from JAERRW010000039.1 coordinate 14,545, forward strand.
TGAAAACAGCACTAAATCAATTTGGAATAACTAATAGTAAAAAAACATATCAACTAAAACTAAAAGAGGAATTTTTAAAAGAGGAGTACTATAAAAGAGGAGTTATTTTTGTAAATGATAGAGTAAAAATAGATAAAGCTAAAACTATCCAGAAAATTGAAGATTACAATATACAAGACTATAAAAATAGAAATGAAGAGATAGACAATAGAAGCTATGAACTAGACTTACTTGAAGAAGAAAATGAAGATAAAGAGAACAAACCATATACGACAACCTGCAAATTAGCAAATTTTGATAAAGACTTGGTGCATTTTGCTATGAATAAAATACCATTTTATAATTTTAACAACCTATTAAAACTATTTCCAAATCTAAAAACTAAAAATGAATTCATAGAAAAAGATGATTATTTAGGTTCTGTTGAGTTTGTAGTACATAGCACAAAGAAAATAGACAAGTTAAATGATGAGTTTAAAATAAGATTTACCATAGATCTTTTAGAAGATATAAAACAGCAAATTATTAAAAACAATATAACTTATAGGGGAACTAAAACTTTTTATGCAAAAAAAGTTATAGAAAAACTTTCAAAAGATAAAACTTTATCACGACAAGATAAACATAAAAACAATGAGATTGATATTAAAGAAGATTGGTATGCTTATGAAAAACACTACGGAACAAGCGAAGAGGTGTCATTTGTACAGTTCTTTAAAGGGCAAGTTAGCAAATTAAAAGAAAAATATAGTTTTGTAAAACTTATAAGAAATGAGAGAGATTTTCATATATACACATTTGATAAGAATATGAATGGCAATAGATTCGAGCCTGATTATATATTGATACTAAAAGATAAATTTGATAATAAATATCAAATATTTATAGAGCCAAAAGGCGGTGATAGATTAGAGAGCGATAAATGGAAAAATGAGTTTTTAAAAGATATTACAAAAAGCACAGATAGCTTATTCTTGACAGGCAAAAATAATAAATTTGAAGGGTCAGAATATGAAAATGATGGCTATAAAATACTAGGATTACCTTTTTATAATGATAAAACAAAAAATTTATTTGTAAGTGCTTTTGATAAGTTATTATTTTGAGTATAGAATAAATGAGAGAATTTATACCAAATAACTTGCCACTATTGAAAGACATAGAAACTAAAAAAATACTCAAAAAATCTATATCTGCTAATAGAGCATTAGCAAAATTAAATGGTGTAGCAAAAATAATTCCAAATAGTAATATATTAATCAATTCACTAGCCCTACAAGAAGCAAAAGATAGTAGTGAAATAGAAAATATCATTACAACTCACGATGATCTCTATAAGGCGTCGCTTGATATTAAAAACTTGTCTAGTGCTACCAAAGAAGTTTGTAACTATAAAAATGCACTTTTAAAAGGGTTTGGACTTGTAACTGACAAAAAATTGCTATTAAAAAAGCATATAGTAGAAATGCAACAAGAGTTAGAACAAAATGATGCAGGCGTAAGAAGACAAAGTGGAACAAATCTAAAAAATACTAAAACTGGAGAAGTTATATTTACTCCACCACAAAATTATGAAGATATAGAAAATTTACTAGCAAATTTAGAGAGCTATATAAATGAGCCAAACAGTGTAGACCCTCTTATAAATATGGCTATTATTCATTATCAATTTGAAACTATTCATCCATTTTATGATGGCAATGGAAGAACTGGAAGAATTATAAATATTTTGTATCTTATTTTAAAAAATTTACTTGATATTCCTATTTTATATTTAAGTAATTATATTATTAAAAACAAAGCTGATTATTATAGATTGCTTCAAGAAGTAAGAACTAAAGATAATTGGGAAGAGTGGATTATGTATATGCTTGATGGTGTTGAGCAAACAGCACTAGAAACTATTGAGTTAATTCAAGATATTTCAACTATGATGGATAATACAAAAGAAGTTATAAAAGATAAACTACCAAAGGTTTATACTAAAGATTTAATTGAAATATTGTTTAATCACCCATATACAAAGATTGACTTTTTAGTCGATGGATTAGGGTTACATAGGGAGACAGCATCAAAGTATTTAAAAGAGATAGAGGCTATTGGAGTATTAAAAAGTATCAAAATAGGAAGAGGAAAATATTTTATACATGTAGAGCTATATAATAGGTTGAAAAAAGGAATATAAATCGACATGTAAATTTAATATGTCGAATAAATAGAGTAAAATCGACATATTAAATTTACATGTTGAAATTATTAATAAATATCGACATATTAAAAAGTAGGTCATACTGTTTTAATGGTACATTATGCAAACAATGGCAGTGCAAATTCAAGATAATTATGTACAAAAATTTAGAACTTGACCCATATTTTACGAGAGACAAAAAGAGTTACAAAAAATAAGAGATAAAATAAATTTTAATTTAAGAAAAATTTTAGCATAACTCTTATACAATTCACAAAAAAAGGAATTGAAATGATTCAAAAAATATGTTTAATAATTTTTTTATTAACAAATTTTGTACATGCTAAAGCTACAAAGAAAAAAGATTGTAGGTTATAAATTATGAAATACGCAAAAAATATAACAGAACTTATAGGTAATACGCCATTAGTGAAACTCAATACTGTTTCAAATGAAACTAACTCAACTATATTGGGAAAATGTGAGTTTCTTAATCCTACCCATTCTGTTAAAGATCGTATTGGTTATAGCATGATTAAAAATGCTTTTGATAAAAAACTTATCACAAAAGATAGTATTATTATAGAGCCTACAAGTGGAAATACGGGCATTGGTCTTGCTGCTGTTTGTGCTAGTTATGGGTTAAAACTTACTCTTACAATGCCTAGTTCCATGAGTATAGAAAGGCGTAAACTTCTTAATGCTTTAGGGGCTAAGCTTGTACTTACAGAGCCGCAATTTGGAATGAAAGGTGCAGTTGATAAAGCAAATGAGATTGCATCTAATACACCTAACTCTTTTGTACCGCAACAGTTTAACAATAGTGCAAATCCAGCTATACATGTAGCAACAACCGCAAAAGAAATTTGGGCTGATACAGATGGCAAAATAGATGTTTTAGTTGCATCAGTTGGAACTGGCGGAACTATAATGGGTGTAGGCTCAAGCTTAAAAAAGAAAAATCCAAACATAAAAATAATAGCTGTAGAACCAGATCTTTCACCAGTATTAAGTGGTGGAAAACCTAGCCCCCATAAAATTCAAGGCATAGGAGCTGGTTTTGTGCCAAAAATACTTGATACTAATGTATTTGATGAAGTTGTTCAAGTAAGTTATGAAAATGCTATTAATACCTCAAGAGATTTAGCAAGCAAAGAGGGTCTCATTGTCGGTATTTCAAGTGGTGCAAATGTGTATATTGCAAAACTTATAGCTTCAAGAGAAGAGTTTAAAGGAAAAATTATAGTAACCATTCTTTGTGATACAGGCGAGAGATATTTAAGCAGTGGTCTATATGAGAGTATTTAACTTTGGGTTATTATTCTACTCATATATATTTTTGCTAGTATAATTAAGCTCTCTTTAGAGTTAAATATCTCTTCTCTGATTTTTGGCGTTGTCTTGGCACATGGGTGTAAAATAATTGACATAAATTAACTCCTTTTAAACTATTGTAACTTATTGCATAAGAAAGGGGGACTAGCCACTTTTGTATCTTTGTAAACTAATATTATGGTAAAATAGTTGTTTTTATTTAAGGAATAAAGTTATGTTTAAACGATTTAGAAGATTAAGAATAAATAAAAATTTAAGAAATTCAGTAAGAGAAACAACTCTACATGTAGAGGATTTTGTCTATCCACTATTTGTAAAAAGCGGGGAAGGCATAAAAAAAGAGATATCTTCAATGCCGGGAGTATTTCAGATGAGTATAGA
>JAERRW010000093.1 GCA_016735235.1 Sulfurospirillum sp.
GGCACTGGTGGTCGTGCTTCTATTCAATCGAGTTCACTGGAGATGAGTAATGTTGATCTTTCGCGTTCTCTTACTCAACTTATAATTGTTCAAAGAGGTTTTCAAGCAAATTCAAAAACAATTACAACATCTGATCAATTGTTAAATACTCTTTTATCGTTAAAACAGTAAAAAAATAACGGTCTATTTGTGAATATAACTCTACTTTCGCACACACCTTTAAAAGTCTGTGCATGTGCCATTAGAACATGTTGGCAAAGCTTTGATAAAAGCGATGATGGCGGAGAGAAAGATAGAGAGCTTATAGACCGTGTTGGCAATAAATTTAAACACTCTTCAACTCTTGAACATTTGGTATATACTTTTTACATAAAAGGTATTAGCAGAGCCTTACTTCAAGAGTTGGCTCGTCATAGATTGGCAAGTCTTAGTGTAAAATCTACAAGGTATACTTTAAAAGAGTTAAAAACAGAAAAACCATTTACATGTAGTTGCAAAAGAGTTGAAAAATATTTGGTTATGACTAAAAATACAATAGTAGATGAAATGAGTATTAAAGCACTTGAAAATCTTAGAGTAGTTTTAAATAAAAATGTAAGTAACGATATAGCAAAATATTGTCTTCCTGAAAGTTATAAAAGTGAGCTTACATGGACAATAAACGCAAGAAGTCTTCAAAATTTTATAACATTAAGAAGTGACAAATCTGCACTTTGGGAGATGCAAAAGTTAGCTCATGCAGTTTACAATAAATTGCCGTCTGATCACAAATACATTTTTACCATAAAACAAAATGAGTAGTTAAACTCTAACTCTTTGTGCATGTGAGAGTGCTATTGCAATGGCATCTGTTACATCTAAAGGTTTTATCTCTTTTTTAATATTTAAAATTTTTTTAACCATAAAAGAGACTTGCTCTTTTGTTGCTTTTCCATTACCAGTAACTGTTTTTTTTACTTGTAAAGGAGTATATTCATGAAAATTTCCAAAAACTTGTAAAATTTTTAGGCTAAGAGCTCCTCTAAATTGTGCTAATTTTAATACAGTTTTTGGATTAAATGCATAAAAAATATCTTCTACCGATACTTCATCTATTTTATGGTTTTCAAAAATTATGTCTAACCCTTCGCATAACTCTACTATTTGATGTTGGAGTAGACTCTCTTTTATTTTAATTAAACCAGCTTCTATTAAAATTGTTCTATTTTTATTTTTCTCAATTACTGCATAACCACAATTTTTTGTACCGGGATCTATTCCTAAAATAGTCATTTTTTATGATCTCCTGTTTTATTTTATTCACATGTTATAATGCTATCGTTCTAACTAGTTTAACATAATATTTAGCCTAATTTAGTTAATATAAAAAAGTTATTCACATTTTATTCACCATGTGAAAAAAGTATTAACATGTAAGGAATCAAGTTGTTAGCAGATAATATTTTAGAACTTTTAAAATTGGAAATTTCTGAAATTGAGTATAAACGGTACATTAAACAGCTTAAATATTATGAAAAAGAGTCTCATTGTGATTCTGCTATTTTTATTGCTCCAAATATTCTTATAGCAAACTGGGTAAAAACAAAATATACAAATAAAATTTCTCATCTTTTTGAAATGAAAACTGGAATAAAACCTAAAATTAATATAATTTTAAAAAATCAAATTAATAAAACTAAAAAAATATCTATTCCAATTGAGATGGAACATAAAAAAGCTAAAAAAAATACAATTTTAAATCCATCTTATACTTTCGATAGTTATGTTGTTGGTGGTTCTAATCAATATGCATACACCATTGCAAAATCTGTAGCTTCAAAACCGGGTTTAATGTATAATCCTGCTTTTATTTATGGTCCAACTGGATTGGGTAAAACTCATCTTATGCATGCAATAGGTAACTACTCTCAATTAAATGGTAAAATTGTTATATATGCAACTATAGAGCAGTTTATGAATGATTTTACATACAATCTTAGAAATCAAACAATGGAAAGATTTAGAGAAAAATATAGAAATTGCGATATACTGCTCATAGATGATGTGCAATTTTTATCAAATAAAATTCAAACACAAGAGGAGTTTTTTCATACTTTCAACGAACTCCACTCTATAGGCAAACAAATAATCTTAACAAGCGATAAACCACCAAAAAGTATAAATGGATTAGAAGAGAGACTTCAAAGTAGATTTGAATGGGGTCTTATAGCTGACATTGGATTACCAGAACTTGAAACTAAAATTGCTATAATAAAAAAGAAATGTGAATTAGATGGTATTAGTTTAAATAATGATATTATAAACTATATTGCTTCAAATATGGGCGATAATATACGAGAAATTGAGAGTGCTATTATTAATTTAAATGCTTATGCTTCTTTAATGAGACAAGAGATAACTTTTGAATTTGCTAAAAATGTAATGAGAGAACAGATAAAAGAGAAGAGAGAGAATATAACTTTGGAAGATATTATAACTATAATTTCAAAAGAACTTAATATAAAACCAAGTGAAATAAAATCTAAAAAAAGAAATAAAAATATAGTTGAAGCAAGAAGAATAGGAATATATTTAGCAAGAACTTTAACACAAAATTCAATGCCAGCTCTCGCATCATTTTTTGGAATGAAGGACCACACAGCAGTTTCTCATAATATGAAAAAAATAAACGAAATAATAGAGACAAATGAAATATTTAAATTAAGGGTAGACGAGCTTAAAAATAGAGTTTTAACAAAAAATAAGTAGTAGTTTTTAGTGAATTAATGTGAAAAACTTTAAAATGTTTCTCACTGTTTAAAACCCTTTAAATAATGGTTTTCATTACTTATTCACAAATTCACTATGAGCTACTACTACTACTATAATAATTAAAAAAGGACAAACATGAAAATTTCCATCAAAAAGAGTGTGTTAGAAAATGTTTTATTAAATACACAATCGTATCTTGAAAAGAAAGATTTAAGTCAAATAATATCACATCTGTATATATCTGCAACAAAAGAGTCTTTAATTATAAAAGCTACAGATTTAGAGATAGGCTTAGAATATACTATTAAAAATATAAAAGTACTAGATAAAGGAGTTGCAACTGCAAATGGTAAAAGACTTCTTGATATAGTCAAAATACTAAAAGATGAAGATCTTGTGTTGGAAACTATAAATGATTATCTCTATATAAAACAAAATAGTTCAAAATTTAAACTTCCTATGTTTAATCCAAATGAGTTTCCTCAATTTCCTAAAATTGAAAAAAAACAAAAATTTGAAGTAAATAGTACTCTTTTAGCAAGGTCTTTTAAAAAAATATCGTCTACTATAGATGTTAATAATCCTAAATTTGAACTTAATGGGGCTCTAATAGATATTAAAGACAACTCTTTAAATTTAGTTTCAACAGATACAAGAAGATTAGCTATTATTAAATTAGAGAAAAAAAATGAAAATGATTTCTTTTTAATACTTCCTAAAAAAGCTATAGTTGAAATTCAAAAACTCTTTTTTGATGATATTGAGATGTTTTATGATGAAAATACCCTCATAGCAAAATCAAATAATTTTCAATTTTATACAAAACTCATAAATGGTAAATTTCCAGATTATGAAAAAATTATACCAAAAGAGAAAAAATATAGACTTCTTTTAAATAGAGGCAAAACAGTTGAAGCAATTAAACAGATAGCTATAGTTTCAAATGATATAAAAATAACTTTTAAACCAAATGTAATTTTATTTGAAAGTTTAAATGATGATAACATAGAAGCAAAAACAGAGATAGAATTTAAAACTGGTCTTAGTAATGAAATACATTTAGCGGTAAATTCTAAATATGTTTTAGATTTTCTTTCAAATATAGAAGAAGATAGTTTTTCACTTGGTTTCAATGAGTCAAATTTACCTTTTACTCTAGAAAGTGAAAATTTTATGACAATAATCATGCCTATCATGATATAAATAATAAAAATAAAAATATTTAAAGGAGATAATTTAAATGGCAGAATATGGTGCAAGTAATATTAAAGTTCTCAAAGGACTAGAAGCAGTTAGAAAAAGACCCGGAATGTATATTGGAGATACTAATATTAATGGTCTTCATCATCTCATATACGAAGTAATAGATAACTCAATAGATGAAGCTATGGCAGGCTATTGTGATAAAATTACAATAGAACTCACTAATGAAGGTTCGGCTATTATTACCGATAACGGTAGAGGAATTCCAGTTGCTTATCATGAGGGTGAAAAAATGTCTGCTGCTACAGTTGTTTTAACTATACTTCATGCTGGTGGAAAATTCGATAAAGACACATATAAAGTAAGTGGCGGTCTTCATGGGGTTGGAGTTTCTGTTGTAAATGCATTATCGTCTAAGTTGGTTGCTACAATTAAAAGAGATGGTTCTGAACATCGTCAAGAGTTCTCTTGCGGTATTCCTCAAGGAGAGTTGGAAAAAGTAAAAAGTACAAATAGAAGTGGAACTACTATAGAATTTTGGCCAGATGATTCAATATTTGAAATAACAAAATTTGAATTTGAAACTTTAGCTAAAAGATTTAAAGAGATTGCTTATTTAAATCCTAAAATAACAATAGCATTTAAAGATAATGAAATTGGTAAATCTGAAACTTATCATTTTAAAGGTGGATTAACTCAATTTGTACTTGACTTAAATAAAAAAGAACAAGTATCTTCCCCAATATATTTTAACGATAGTATAGATGATGTAGAAGTTGATATTGCTTTAATGTATAATTCTAGTTATACAGAAAATCTTCTATCTTTTGTAAATAACATAAGAACAATAAACGGTGGAACACACGAAGCGGGATTCCGTGCTGGTCTTACAAGAGCAATTGTAAATTATGTAAATAATAATGCATCTTCAAGAGAAAAAGATATAAAAGTTACTGGAGATGATGTAAGAGAAGGTCTCATTACTGTTATAAGTATGAAAGTTGTAGAGCCTCAATTTGAAGGTCAAACAAAAAGCAAACTCGGTTCTAGCCATGTTAAACCTATTGTACAAAAACTTACTTTTGAAAAATTAATAAAATATTTTGAAGAGAATCCTATAGAAGCAAAAATTATTATGAATAAAGCAATTGGAGCTGCTAGAGGAAGAGAAGCTGCTAAAAAAGCAAGAGATTTAACTCGTAGAAAAGATTCAATGAGTATAGGAACACTTCCGGGAAAACTAGCAGATTGTCAAAGTAAAGATGCAACTATAAGTGAACTTTATTTAGTGGAGGGAGATTCGGCGGGAGGTTCGGCTAAACAAGGTCGTGATAGAGTATTTCAAGCAATTTTACCACTTAAAGGAAAAATTTTAAATGTTGAAAAATCTCGTATAGATAAAATATTAAAATCTGAAGAGATTAAAAACATGATAACCGCTCTTGGTTGTGGAATTGGCGAAGAGTTTAATAGAGAAAAATTAAGGTATCACAAACTAATAGTTATGACCGATGCTGATGTTGATGGTAGTCATATTCAAACTCTACTTTTAACTTTTCTTTTTAGATTCTTAAAACCTGTTGTTGAAAATGGTTATGTTTATTTAGCTCAACCACCACTTTATAGATACAAAAAAGGTAAAAAAGAGATCTATCTTAAAGATGATGCAGAACTTGGAAATTATTTAATTAAAACTGGTATTAACTCTTTTGAATTTAAAGGAATTGGTAATAAAGATTTAATAGATTTTTTTAAAATAGTATCTGCTTATAAAGATATACTCAAAGAGTTGGAAAAAAGATTTGCTGTAATAGCTATCATACGCCACTTAATAGAAAATCCTAATCTTGTTTCAAAGAGTTCTAAAGATCTTTTTAATGAGTTAAAAATTTTTATAAAAACAAAAGGTTACAATCTTCTAAACCATGCAATAAAAGATGATTTAGTGCATCTATATATTCAAACAGGTGATGGCTTGGAAGAGTTAAAATTAGATGATAACTTTTTCACTAATCCTCTTTATGAAGAAGCACTTTTTATAAGCAATAAAATAAAAGAGAGAGATCTATCTTTTTTAGATGGTAAAGATCCGATAGAGTCTCTTTTAGAGATAGAAAAAATTGCAAAAAAAGGTGCATATATTCAAAGATACAAAGGTCTAGGAGAGATGAATCCAGATCAACTTTGGGAGACAACAATGAACCCTGAAAATAGAAGACTTTTACAGGTTAAAATAGAAGATTATGAAAAAGCTAGTGAAACTTTTACACTTTTTATGGGAGATGAAGTAGAACCAAGAAGAAACTATATTCATAAACATGCAAAAGATGTCAAGTATCTAGATGTATAAGCTTTAACACATGTTATCAGTTAGCTTAATAGAGTACTTTTTTACATTTGCCTCAATTAAAAGGTGGAATGATTACCCTAAAATGGTTGAGTTGGTTGAACTTGATAAACAAGCCCATAAGTTTATAATTGCATTTTTTTTAGCAAATATGGAAAAAGATATAAACAAAATCCACTTAATAGAAGCTGGAATATTTGAACTTCTTAGGCGAGGAATTATTACAGATATAAGACCAGATATTTTTAGAGATGTTTTGCAAAAAAAAGAGAAAGAGTTAAATGAGTGGGTTTTATCAAAACTTCATAGAAAACTTATAGATATTGAAGATGGTAAATTTTATGAAAGATTTAAAAATTACTTAGAAGATTCAAACATGTATAAAAAAGAGAGATTTATACTAAAAGCGGCCTCATATATTGCAACTCGCTGGGAGTTTAAAATAGTCTATCAAACAAGTAAATTTTTAAGTGAAATAGATCAAGTAAAAGATGAAGTCGAAGATGAAATAAAAGATTACTATGAATTAATAGGAGTTAAAGAGATAGCTTTAAATAAAAATTTAGTAAAAATTATAGATTTAAGCGGACGCTTAAGATTTCAAAAAAGATGGGCACAGACTCCAAGAATCCCAGAAACTTCTGTTCTTGGTCACATGTTAATAGTTGCAATTTTTGGTTATTTTTACTCTACTCATATAAAAGCATGTGAGTTAAGAGTAGAAAATAATTTTTATTGTGCTTTATTTCATGATTTACCCGAAGCACTAACTCGTGATATTATTAGCCCTGTAAAGTATTCTGTAAGCGGTTTAGATGACATTATAAGCGAATATGAAATAAAAATAATAGAAAACAAAATACTCCCACATGTACCACTTCACATGGTCAATAATTTTAAATATCTTTTGGGTCTTTATGGCAATAATCAAAAAGATGAATTTTTAAATAAAATAAATAATAAAAATATTGAGATTGTTGATTCATTGACTAATTATAATGAAAATAAATATAATGCAATTGATGGCGTAGCTTTAAAAAATTGCGATAGGTTATCTGCTTTTATAGAAGTAATTCTCTCTATTTCACATGGTGTTAAATCAAAAGAGTTAGCTGAAGGAAAAGAGGTTATTAAAAAAAGTTTAAAGACTAAAGGAAAAGTTGATGGTGTTGATTTTTATGAATTGGCAGTTAATATTGAAAATTACTTTTCTAATTAGAGTTGTCAGATAAAAACCCCTCCTCAGATAACTGCGGCACATGAACATTAAACGAGTGCTCTGCTGTGTTCCCACCCTGAAGCGGTGTTCGTAAAAAGCATTGCACAGGTCTAAAGAGGAGCGAGTATATTATAGCAAAAAAATAACACCAAGACAATAGCATGTATGTATTTACAGTTTTGCGAAGTATTTTAAATTTTATTTTTGTTTACTTTATTTTGATATAATAATACCAAAGGATAATCTAATTTAAATGTCACCAAAAATATTTTTTCTCTCCTTTTTTAGGGAACTGTTTGTTTATCATCATAAATCTTTGGAATTTAGAGCAAAACTATTTGCGTCTATGATAGCATCTAACAAAGTAGATAATAATTGCGAATATAAAATTTTAAAAAAAATTGCGAAAGAGATATATAAAAATGATGAGTATCGTATTGATGTACTGATTCATACAACAAAAGAGTATGTAGATAAAATAGTAGAAAATGATTTGCTTGATATTGATCATCTACTTTTAGATATAGATAGAGAGTTAAAAAAACACAAAAGATTTAGAGATAAAATTAATATGAATCATCTTCGTAATTTTTATGCTTGCAGTGGAGATGAAGAGACAGTACTACTTCAAACAAGAATTTTAGAATTTTATGAGAGTGAAATAAAATCAAGAAAAATAGTTTAATTATAAAAAAGAGCAATAATGGATAAAAGATTTAGAAAACACTACATGCGTTTAATAATTGGCGGAGTTTTTTTACTCTCTATTTTAGTTGGTAGTATCTTGAATGAGTTTTAAAATTGAAAATTAGTTGAAAATAATCTTTAGGAGTTTATGACATGTTATTAAGAAAAATCAATATTTTTCTATTTTTATCAGTTCTATTTTTTTTAGTTGGTTGTAGCGAAAAAACAGAAGAACAAAGTACAGAAGAGCAAAAAACAGACAAAAAAATTCCAAAAGTAAATGTAGAAGTTTATAGTATAAAAGAGCAAAAGACTCCTCTTTGGGTTGAATTTTCTGGAAAAACAGAAGCATATAAAGATGTTTCGGTAGTTGCTAGAGTTAAAGGAAACCTAGAGAATAGATTTTTTGAACCCGGTGATTATGTAAAAAAAGGGGACAAACTTTTCAAGATAGAAGATAGCGAATATATAGCTATTTTAAATAAATATAAAGCTAATAAAAAAAAGAACCAAGCATCATTAAAATTAGCTATCAACAGTCATGATAGATACAAGCCTTTAGTAGAAAAAGAGTTAGCCACAAAAGAGAAACTAGACCAATTAGTGGCAGAAAAAGAGCAGATAGAAGCACTTATAAAGGCCGATGAATCTACAATAAAACAAGCTAAATTAAATCTTGATTATACACTTGTAAAAGCTACAATAGATGGCACAATAGGAATGAATTTAGTTGATATTGGCAATATGGTAGGTCCAAATACAGAGAACACAAAACTTGCAAATATAGTTAAATCAAACCCATTATATATAAATTTTTCTCCAAGTGGAGATGATTCAGCACTGATAGCTAAATACAAATCCGAGTTGAAACCAAAAATAGTAGCACATGTTCCATCAAGAGATAGTATAGATGAAAGAACTTATAAAGGATATGTAGATTTTATAGACAATAAAACAAATGAATCAACCGGAACAGTTAGCATGAGAGCGATTATAAATAATGAAAAACAGACTCTTCTTCCTGGTACATTTGTAGAGATTAAACTCTTTTTAAGCGATCAAATTCCTATTGTTGCACTCTCTCCTAAAAATGTAATGGAAAACCAGTTAGGCTCTTATGTGTATATAGTTAATGAAGAGAATAAATTAGAGATTCGTCAAGTAAAGATACTCTATGCTTTTCAAGGAGTATTGGTTATAAAAAGAGATAGTTTAAAAGATGGAGAAAATGTAGTTGTGTCCCCACTAAGTAAACTTCGTGAAGGAATAGAAGTAGTTTTTAAACATGTAGATAATCCAACTTTAAAACAGGGAAAATAAATGTTCTCCCTATTTTTTATAAATCGCCCAATATTTGCAAAAGTAGTATCTATACTTATTATGCTAGTAGGTCTTATAGCACTTTTGGTTTTGCCTGTTGAAGAGTATCCAGAAATTGCACCTCCAAGTGTTACCGTATCTGCAAACTACACAGGTGGAAGTGCATCGGTTGTTGCAGAGTCAGTAACAAAACCTCTTGAAAAACAGATAAATGGTGTTGAAGGCATGATATACATGGATTCAACAAGTGGATCTGATGGCTCATCAAATATTAATATATATTTTAAATCAGGTTATGATCTAGACATAGCCGCTGTTGATATACAAAATAGAGTTGCCGTTGCAATGCCAACTTTGCCTGAAAGTGTTAAAATTAATGGAGTAAAGACTGTAAAAAAATCTTCTAGTATGATTCAAATATTGACTGTTTCATCAGATAACGACATGCATGATGCTCTATTTTTGAGTAATTTTGCTGGAATAAATGTCATTGAAGAGTTAAAGCAAGTTGATGGTGTTAGTGATGTAATGAATTTTGGTGAAAAAAAGTACTCTATGAGAATTTGGTTAGAACCAAATAAGCTTTCTACTTTAAAATTAACTATTCCAGAAGTGGCAAATGCAATAAGAGCACAAAATGTTCAAGCAGCACTTGGTACAATTGGTAGTCCTCCTATGGCGTCATCAAACATGTTTCAATACACTGTAACAGCAAAAACAAGGCTAAGTACAGCAACAGAGTTTGAAAATATTATAGTAAAACAAAATAGCGATGGGTCGCAAATAAAACTAAAAGATGTAGCAAGAGTAGAGCTTGGAGCAGAAAATTATGGCTGGTATGCTAAGTTTAATGATAAACCATCAGCACTATTAGGTATTTCACAAATTCCAGGCTCAAACTCACTTGAAGTTGCAAACGGTGTAACAGAAAAGATAGAAGAACTTAGTTCTCGTTTTCCTGAGGGCTTAGAGATAAAACCAACTTACGATACTACAACATTTATAAAACTCTCAATTGAAGAGGTTATGTATACGCTTATTGAAGCACTTATTTTAGTTCTAATAGTTGTATTTTTCTTTTTGCAATCTTTTAGAGCTACTATTATTCCAGCCGTTGCTATTCCAGTTTCTCTCATAGGCACATTTGCAATTCTTTTGAGTTTAGGGTTTAGTATAAATATACTTACTCTTTTTGGTTTAATTTTAGCTATTGGTATTGTTGTTGATGATGCTATTATTGTTGTTGAAAATGTTGAAGCTAATTTAGAAAGAAATCCTAATATGACACCGTTAGATGCTAGTATTCAAGCCATGAAAGAGGTTTCTACCCCTATTATTTCAACTACATCTGTTCTTATGGCAGTATTTGTTCCAGTAACTTTTATACCGGGAATTTCAGGTACACTTTATCAACAATTTGCTTCAACTATAGCTTTTTCTGTATTTATTTCGGCAATAGTCGCACTTACTCTTTCGCCCGCGTTAGCAGTAACAGTTTTAAAAAGAAGAAGTAATAAAGATAAGAATATTTTATTTAAAAAGTTTGATGACGGACTTAATGGCTTTAAAGTTTATTATAAAAAAATGTTGTTTTTTATAATAAAAAAATGGTATATTTTTATTGCAATTTTTATGGGACTTCTTTATTCAACATATTTTATTTTTTCTGTTTTACCAGTAGGTTTTGTTCCAGATGAAGACAAAGGAAACCTTATTGCATCTGTAATACTACAGCCGGGAACTTCTCTCGAGGCAAATGAAAAAATTTCAAGAGAAATATCTTCTATAATTACAGAGACAAAAGGAGTAGCAGATATTTTAGAAATTGGAGCATATAACCTTATCTCTGGTGTAGTTGATACAAGCGCAACAACGATGTTTATAGTTCTTGATGATTGGAGCGAAAGAGAAGAGCCAGAACTTGAAATAACCGCACTATTGACTACCCTTAAAAATAAACTCTCTCATATTGAAGAAGCTAATATAATGATTATGGGTATACCATCAATTCCGGGAATTAGTGCCGTAGGCGGATTTGAGTATAAACTTAGAAACTTGCAATCTACATCTTTAAGAGAATTTGAAGAGGTAACCAATAAGTTTATAGCAGAATTAAACAAAGATGAGAGAATTATGTATGCTTACACAACATTTAATTCAAATTATCCTCAATTTTATCTTGATATTGATAGAGAAAAAATCTATAAATTAAATATAGATATTGGAGATGTTTTTACAGTTCTACAGACTTATTTAGGATCTATGTATGTTAATGATTTTAATAAATTTGGAAATGTATATAGAGTTTACTTACAAGCAGATCAAGCTTTTAGAGAAAAGAAGAATGATATAAGTAGTTTTTATGTTAAAAATAAAAAAGATGAGATGGTTCCTTTGAGTGCTTTTGTTAAGATAGAGAGACAAAGCGGACCGTCTGTAATAACTCACTTTAACTCACTTCAAAGTATTAGCATAAATGGACTTCATAACATTCAAGGCGGATTTAGTTCAACCGATGCAATAACCGCCATGGAAGAGCTTTCAGATAAATTTTTATCTGAAAAAGAGTACTCTTATGAGTGGGCTGGAATGGCTCTTCAAGAGAAAGAGGCTGGAAATGCAGCCGCATATGTATTTGCCCTCTCTTTAATATTTGTATTTTTATTTCTTTCTGCCCAGTACGAGAGTTGGATCATGCCACTTATGATAATGATTCCAATCCCAGTTGTATTTTTAGGAGCATTAGGAGCAAACATGTTTGCAGGTCTTATGAATAACACATATACACAAATAGGTTTAATTTTGCTCATAGGCATGTCCTGTAAAAATGCTATTTTGATTATAGAGTTTGCAAAAGACTTACGAGAACAAGGCTCAAGCATAGTAGATAGTGCCATAAATGCGTCACTTCTTAGGCTTAGAGCTATTCTTATGACCATTTTTGCATTTTTGCTTGGAATTTTACCTCTAGTTTTTGCAACAGGACCAGGAGCAGCAGCTAGACAGTCGTTGGGAACAGCAGTATTTGGTGGCATGCTTGCATCAACTGTTTTAACACTGTTCTTCACACCTCTTTTGTTTGTGCTTTTACAAAGACTTAGAGAGAGAAACAGCAAGGAAGTCATAAATGAAAATAAATAAAATACTCTCTTCATTGATCATAACAGTATCGCTTTTAGGTGCAAATGAAAAAGATTTGCCTGCGCTTATAGAAATAGCATTAAATAATAATATAGATATACATGTAGCTAAAACAAATATTGAAGCAAAATCTGCTGGAGTTGATTATGCCACATCAGGATATTTACCCCAAGTTTCACTTCAAGGCGAGTTAGCACAATACGGCATAGAATCAAATACTTTACAAGGCAATAGTGGAGTAACCACTACTACTGCAAGCATAGACCAGCTTTTATATGATTTTGGCGGAATTTCTAACAATATAAGAGCCGCAAATAGTGCTTATGATGCTTCTTTAAAACAGTTAGATTCTACTACTAATTTAGTAATTAGATCGGTTAAAAGAGCTTATTATCTTATATTAAATAAAAACCAACTTATTAATGTGTCGCGTGAGGCGGTAAAAATAGACGAATTACAGTTAAAACAAGCAAATGAATATTTTAAAGCAGGAGTAAAAACACGAATAGATGTTACAAATGCTAAACTACAACTCTCTAACTCTAAACTAGACTTAATTAAAGCAGAGTTTGAATTAGAATCGGCAAATACAAGCCTTATTACAATACTTGGCATAAAAATAGAGAAAAGCTTCTCTGTAAAAAAAGATGATTTTGATATATCAAAATTAGTAAATAGCATTATACCAATGAAAAAAAGTAGTAATGAATTAATAGAACTTGGATTAGCAAATAGAGCAGAAGTAGCATTTTATAAAGCAAATATAGATTATTTTCAATCAGAAGTGAAGTCGATAAAATCAGAGTTCTTCCCAAAGATACTTTTAAATACTTCTTATAGTGAAAGAAATACAGATATATTATCTTTAGATGACAGACAAGCAAGTGCTGGAGTGTATGTAAAATGGGATATTTTTTCAGGATTTAGTTCCGAAGCAAAAGTAAAAGAGAGTTTATCAAAACTTACAGAATCAAAAATAAACTTAAAAGGCATTGAACTAAAGATTACAGAAGAGATAATAGATGGTATTATTGGAGTAAAAAAGAGTGAAGATAGTACAAAAATGCAACTTCTAAGTGTAGATTTGGCTACTCAAAACCTCTCTCTATCTCAACAAAGATACAAAGCGGGCTTGGGCGATATGGTGGAATTGAATGATGCAAAATTAGAGTACACAAAAAGCAAGGCAAACTTGGTAAATACCTATTATGGCTATCTTGATTCTGTAGCAAATCTTGAATATGTAATAGGAAAGAGATAATTTATTAAAATAAGTTGTTGCAAAAGATTGTTATTTGTGTTAATATGGCAATAAAAAAGGTATTGTTGTGCTACATGTAGATATTTTAAAAGCCAACTCTTTAAAAGCAACACCTCAAAGATTGTGTATACTAGATGTGCTTAAAAATCATGGACATGCTACTTTAGAAGATATAGAGAGATTTACAAAAGTACAATTTCCAACTCTCTCTTTATCGACCATATATAGAAACATAGATGAAATGTTAAAAAAAGAGATACTTACCGAAATAAAACTAGTAAATAAAAAAGAGTATTACGAAATAAAAAAAGAGAATCATACTCACATGGTGTGCGAAAATTGCGGAAAAATAGAAGATTTTATAATCGATACAGATGAAATTATAAAAAAATATCAAACATCAACATGTAGTAAAATTCATAAAATAACCATATCTTTTAACTCAACATGTAAAGAGTGTTTATAGAGTTTTTGTAATATAGCCAAAAAAACTAAATTGAGAAAAATATGAAACATATACACTATGGAAAACAAACAATTAATGAAGATGACATTATAGCAATAACAAATGCTATGACTAATGATTTACTTACTACCGGTCCTACTGCAAAGAAATTTGAAGAGGCACTATCTGTATACTGTGGGGCAAAATATACTATTGCTGTTTCCAGTGCGACAGCCGCCTTGCACTTGTCTTCGTTGGTATTATTAAATAATGGAGACAAAGTTCTTACCACACCTAATTCATTTCTTGCAACATCGAATGCTATTTTATATGTTAATGCAAAGCCAATTTTTGTAGATATTGAAAAAGATGGAAATATTAATCTTGATCTATGCGAAAAAGAGCTTCAAAAAGATCCAACTATCAAGGCTATTTATGGCGTACATTTTTCAGGAAATCCTCTTGATCAAAATAAATTAAAGAACTTAAGAAAAATTTATAATGTACTAATTTTAGAAGACTGTGCCCACTCTATTGGTGCTATTTATGATGGTGTGAAAGCAGGTAGTTGCACTAACTCAGACTGTTCAATATTTTCATTTCACCCTGTAAAAAACATGACAACTGGTGAAGGCGGGGCCATCACTACTAATTCAAAAGAGTTATATGAAAAACTTCTTATCCTAAGAAATCATGGAATGGTCAAAACACAAGATATGAAACCATGGGAATATGAGATGCAACATCTTGGATTTAACTATCGTATCACAGATATTCAATGCGCTTTAGGTATCTCTCAACTCAAAAAACTTCCTATGTTTATTGAGAGAAGATTTGATATAGCAAAAAAATATGATGCCGTTTTTAAAAACTCTATAGTAAAACCACTTTATGCTTTTGATAAAAAATCATCTTACCATCTTTATGTAGTTAGAGTAGATTTTCACTCTTTAAATATTACAAAAGTAGACTTATTTAATAAATTAAAAGAAAAAAATATAGGAATCCAACTTCACTATATGCCAATAAACAAACAGCCTTACTATAGAAATCTAGGCTATGGAGATGAAAATACTCCAAACATGGATAGATACTATAAGCAGTGTTTTTCTCTTCCGATATACCCTCTTTTAAGTGATGAAGAGCAAGATTATGTTGTTAAAACTTTGATGGAAATTTTAAATGGCTAAAAATGCCATAGCAATAATTCCAGCTCGTGGTGGAAGTAAAAGAATACCTAGAAAAAATATAAAAGATTTTTTTGGTAAACCACTTATTGCATATAGCATTGAGGTCGCATTTGCCTCAAATCTATTTGAAAAAGTCATAGTCTCGACAGATGATGAAGAGATAGCTAAAATAGCAAGAGAGCATGGAGCAGAAGTACCACTTATGAGACCCCCTGAATTATCTAATGATTTTATAGGTACTCAAGATGTAGTAAATCATACTATAAATTTCTTAGAATCAAGAGGTGAATATTATGCTTATATTTGTACTATATATCCGACAGCACCTTTACTTCAAAAAAAGTATTTAATAAAGGGTTACAATGATTTAAAAAATAGTGATGCTCATCAGTCTTTTTCTGCAACTTCTATGCCATTTCCAATACAGAGAACATTTAAAATTACAAAAGATAAAAGATGTGAAATGTTTACCCCCGAACACTGCATGACAAGAAGCCAAGATTTAGAAGACGCTTATCAAGATGCAGGACAATTTTATTGGGAAAATAGAAAGTTAACTAAAAAATCTAAAAATAAAATGATATTTAGCGATACTAGCATTCCTATTATACTTCCTCGTTATCTAGTGCAAGATATTGATACTTTAGAAGATTGGAAACAAGCAGAATTAATGTACGAAGTTTTTAATAAGAGAAAAAAGCAATGAAAAACATCCTCTTTAGAGCAGACTCATCATCTACAATAGGCATAGGTCATATTATGAGAGACTTAGTATTGGCTAATCAATATCCAAAAGAAAATATAATTTTTGCTACACAAGAGCTTGATGGTAATATAAATTATAAAATTAAAGAGTTAAAATATAAAATAGAAATTCTTAACTCTAATGATATAGAAGAGTTAGACAAACTAATTAAAAAATTAGATATAGAGTTATTGGTAATTGATCATTATGAGATTGACTATAAATATGAGAAAAAATTAAAATTAAAATATCCTTCATTGCAAATTTTAAGCTTTGACGATACTTATGAAAAGCACTATTGCGATATACTCTTAAATCATAATATAAGTGCTAATAAAAAAAGATATAAAAAGCTAGTTCCTCAAGAGTGTGAACTTAGATGTGGAGCTCAATATACTTTAATTAGAGAAGAGTTTATTGAAGAGAAAAAACAAAAAACAATATTTATTGCTATGGGCGGAGCTGACCATAGTCACATAAATATAAAAATTCTAAAAGTATTAAAAAGTTTTGATAATATAAAAGTTTATTTAGTTACAACAACTGCAAATAAAAATTTAGAAAAATTAAAAAAATATTGTAAAGAAAAAAAATGGATAAATCTTTATATTAACTCTAATAAAATAGCAAAACTTATGAAAAAAAGCGATATGGCTATTGTAACTCCAAGCGTAACACTTAATGAGGTTTATTTTATGGAGTTACCTTTTATTGCTATAAAAACGGCTAAAAATCAAAATGACATGTATCGGTTTATTAAAAA
>JAERRW010000044.1 GCA_016735235.1 Sulfurospirillum sp.
CATTGATTATGATTTTACAGATAAAAATATAACAAGAAGAAGATTTGGCATTGAAGATGAGTTCGACATGGTTTTAATAAATAGCAAAGATGTAGCAATAATAGAGACAAAATATAAAGCACACTCAAAAGATATTGTAAAATTAGTTACAAAAAAACTAGAAAACTTTAAAATATTGTATCCAGAATATAAAAACTATTCACACCATTTAGCACTTGCAAGTTTTCACATAAATGATGATGTAAAAAAAGAGGCAAAACGAAACAACATAATACTTCTCCAAAGAAAAGGCGATTTGATAGAAACTATCTAGCAATTACTATTTAACTCTTAGACTTTAAATTTTCAAAAATTGCACTTCAGGGTTTAATTTGAAATACTAAAATATCAATAATCTTGATTTTTAGGAGAATTATAGATAAAATTAAGATATAAATTCACTATTAAGACTCTAAAACATGAACTCAAAATTTTTTACAAACAAAAACAGTAATACATTAGAAAATAGACTTACCGATATTCTTACACATTATGACATTAAAAATTTAGAATTTCTAATAGGTTATTTTAGAATAAGTGGCTTTAGAAAAATATCTTCATTAATTGAAAAAATTGGAAAAGTTCGCATATTGGTAGGCATAAATATAGACAATCTTATTTTGGATGCTAAAAACAGAGGCAAAAAATTTAACTTATTGGATTATGAAAAATTTAATCAAGAGTTTATCAATAATCAAAAATCTATTTTAGAAAAAGAGGAGTACTCACAGTCAATAGATGAAAGTGTCAATATACTTATAAAAATGATTGTTGAGAATAGACTTGAAATAAAAATTTCACAAGATAAAAACATTCACTCTAAAATATATATTTTAAGAGAAAACAGTATTAAGCGTCATAATGGAAGTACAGAATATAAAGGTTCGGTAATTACTGGTAGTTCAAATCTTACAGAAAATGGATTATCTAAAAATTATGAATTTAATGTAGAACTAAAAGATAGCGATGATATAGAGTTTGCATTAAATGAGTTTGAAGACATGTGGGCTAAATCTGTTGAAATTACACATGTAGATATAGATACTATCAAGCAAAATAGTTACCTCAAAAAAATAACACCTTATGAGTTGTATTTGAAATTTCTTATAGAACACTTTGGAGATAGAATCGATTACGACTCTTCTGTTGGAGATGACCTACCCAAAGGTTATATGAAATTAATGTATCAAATAGATGCAGTAAATGAGGGATTATCTAAAATTAGAAAACATGGTGGCTTTTTCTTATCTGATGTGGTTGGACTTGGAAAAACTATAACAAGTGCTATGATTATTAAAAAACTATGTTTTGAAACAAAAGGTCAAATCCTTATTATAGCTCCCCCATCAATTGAAAAAGAGTGGATCGAAGTATTTAAAAAATTTAAAATTGGTAGCCTTAGGTGTTTTGCATTTAAATCTTATGGGGTATTAGAAAAGATAAAAGAGACAGAAGATTATGAAATGATAATAATTGATGAATCTCACAAGTTCAAAAATTTTTCTACTTCAAGATACAAAGAGTTAGAACGAATTTGTAAAGAGAATGTTAAATATAAGAAAAAAATACTTCTAATCTCTGCTACACCATTAAACAATAAGCCTCAAGACATTGCAAATCAACTATATCTATTTCAAGACAAAAGAGATTCCACAATTGATTCTTATCCAAATTTAGAAAGTTTTTTTGCAACTATAGATAAAGAGTATAAAAAAATTATAGGTAAAAAAGAGAGTAGTTTTGAACTCTCTTCAAATGAGTTAATTGAGCTTGAAAGTTTATCAAAAAAAGTTAGAGATAATATCTTGCGAGAGGTAATGGTTAGAAGAACTAGAACAGATATTCAAACTAATAAAGCTTATAAAAAAGATTTAAAAGAACAAGGTTTAAATATTCCGACAATTAATCCAGTCGTTGAGCTTGAATACAAACTAGACGATAACTTGCTAGAGATTTTTGATAAAACCATTACTATTTTAACAAAAAATTTACAATATTACAGATACCAAATACTTGCAAACTTAAATCAAGATGGTAGAAAAAAATATGGAAAAGTGCA
The DNA here is from genome assembly GCA_016735235.1 of Sulfurospirillum sp. Classification (GTDB taxonomy): domain Bacteria; phylum Campylobacterota; class Campylobacteria; order Campylobacterales; family Sulfurospirillaceae; genus Sulfurospirillum_A. The sequence continues at coordinate 2,099 of JAERRW010000044.1, forward strand.
AGAAGGTTTTTTTGAAAAAAGTGCTTTAAGTCTCGCAGACATTATGAGAACAATGTTAATAAAAAGACTTGAAAGTTCATTTACCGCCTTTAAGTCTACTATTAGCAAACAATCCAATAATCTTAAATACTTAATAGAGATGTTTAAAAAAGGCACTATTTATATACCATCTAAAAATTTTAATCTATATAAGATAATTGAAAAAGATGAAGAAGATTTTGAAAGCAAAATTGAAGAGTTTTTACAAAATGAAAAAGTAAAAAAATTTGACTTAAGTCATTTTAATGATGGTTTTTTAAAAAACCTTGAAAGCGATCTAGTTATTTTAGAGAGTTTAGTAGAGTTGTGGAATACAGTAGATAAAGATCCAAAATTAGATAAGTTTAAATCAATATTAGAAACTCATACAGAAGGTAAAATTGTAGTTTTTACAGAATCTAAACAGACTGCACTTTATCTTGAAAAAGAACTTCAAAACTATAAAAAAGTTCTAACAGTTCATGGTGCAAATAGAGATAAATTGCAAGATACAATTAGAGAAAATTTTGATGCTAATCACATAACACAAAAAGATGAATACAGTGTAATTATTTCAACAGACACACTAAGCGAGGGCGTTAGCATGCACCGAGCAAATATTGTATACAACTATGACATTCCTTGGAATTCTACACGACTTATGCAACGAATAGGCAGAATAAATCGCATTGGAACAAAACACACTGAAATATTTATCTATAACTTTAAACCAACAGCACAAAGTGAAAATTTAATAGAGCTATCTAAAAAGGCATTTATTAAACTGCAAACTTTTCATCATGCCGTAGGAGAAGATAGCCAAATCTACTCAAAAAATGAAAAAGTTGGAACTGTTTCTCTTTACGATAGCAATATTGAAAAGTTTGATGAAGAGTTGAAGTTTTTAGAAGAGATTAGAAGTTTCAAAAAAGATAACCCTGAAAAATTTAAAATACTGTATAAACTACCTAAAAAAGTTAGAGTTCAACGAGATAAAAAAACCATTCAAAAAACTTCATTTATATTTATAAAAAACCATGAATCAAAAAATTACTACAAAGCAGATAGCCAAAAGTGCGAAGCAATTAATTTTATTAAAATGGCAACAGAGTTAAAAGCAGATAAAAAAGAAACCACTGTTTTACCTATAAAAGAGTACCACTATGAACATGTAAAAACGGCCATGGCTTTTTATCAAAAAGAGTTAAGCAATATTGTAACACAAACCGCCAATATAAGAGTAGAGCATAAGCTCGATAAGCAGTCCATAAGGTTGTTTAAATCTTGGATAGATAAAAATTTTATTAAAAAAGAAGTATTCAATATATTTGTTAAAACAATAAAAGAAGGTAAATTGCAAAATCTTAGTAAAGAGATTATCTCTATCTCAAAGAGGCACAAAGGCGATGAAATAACAGAAGAGATTAACAAACTACAAGCAAAATACTCTCTATTTGAAATCAAAAAAGACCAACTAAAATATAAAATAAATATCGATATTATTTTAAGTGAAACATTTGTTTAAAAGGATAAATCTTGGATATTAAAAACTTTTTAAAATCAAGCTATAAAAAAGAGAATTTCATAGAGTTTATCTCCAATAAATTCAATAAATTTGAAGAGAACAATACAGATTATGAAACTCCCGATACTGTATCAGAACAAAAAAATATTGAAAAATATAAATTTTTAGGAGAAGTTAAACTTAACGATGGCAAAGAGATAGGTTTTTTTGAATTTAAATCAACTAAAAACATAGATATTGAGAACAATAGAGTATCTTTAAATGCAATTTTAAAAAAAAGAGTTGAACATAAACTTCTTGATGGCGCTATTGCAGTATTTGCAAATCCATACAAACTACATGTATGGAGATTGTCTTTTATACAATTTAGTTATGATGAAGAAGACAAGCAACAAGTATCGAATTTAAAAAGATACACTTATGTTTTAGGAGAAAAAATACCAACTAAAACAGCATACTCACAACTAAATAGTTTAGAATCATCGACCATAGAAGAGTTACAAGAAGCTTTTGGAGTTGAGAAGGTATCAAAAGAGTTTTTTGAAGAGTACAAAGAGTTGTACTATGAAACATGTAAATATTTGCAATCTCAAATAGTATATTTTAAAAATGAAAAAAATTTAAAACTATTTACTAAAAAACTTTTAGGTCGTATTGTATTTTTGTATTTTTTAGAAAAAAAAGGCTGGTTAGGGAGTGATGAAAATTGGCAAAATGGAGATAAGAAATTTTTAACAAATCTTTTTATGAAGAATAAAAATAGTAATTTTTATGAAGATATTTTACGCCCAATATTTTTTGAAGCATTAAATACAAAAAGAGAAAATGATTATTTCAATAAATTAGATTGTAAAATGCCATTTTTAAATGGTGGGTTGTTTAGTGAAGATGAGTTTGACAAGCAAAATATATTCATAGAAAACAGTATATTTAAAAAGATATTTGAAACATTTGATTCATATAATTTCACAATCATAGAAGATAGCCCAGACGATAGTGAAGTCGCTATTGACCCAGAAATATTAGGAATAGTATTTGAAGATTTGCTTGAAGATAGAAAAAATAAAGGCACTTTTTATACTCCACGACCTATTGTTCACTACATGTGTCAGCAATCTATAATCAACTATTTATCTAATCAATTTGACGATATAGATAGTATAAAATCATTGATACTAAAACAAAATACAGACAACAATAAGCTTGTAAAAAAGAGTGCAAAAAAGATATATGACTCCATTATTAAAATAAAAATTCTTGACCCTGCTATTGGTTCGGGAGCTTATCCTATGGGGATGCTCCATGAAATAGTTAAGGTACTCTCAAATTTAGATAAAACAATAAATATAGGAAAACTAAAAAGAGAAGTGATAGAAAATAGTATTTATGGCATAGACATAGAGCAAAGTGCTGTAGAGATAGCAAAATTAAGATTTTGGTTAAGCATTGTTGTAGATGAAGAAAAACCCGCACCTCTGCCAAACCTTTTTTATAAGATTATGGTAGGCAATAGCTTGCTTGAAACTATAAATGGTTTTGACCCATTTCAAGAGAATAAAGAGTCAATGCTTAGCGATAATACTAAAATAAAAAAGATACAAAAACTCATACATGTATACTTTAAAGAAGATAATAATACAAAAAAACAAACCACTCAAGACGAGATAAATAGCACAATAGAAAATATACTTCAAGTAAAAGCAAAGGAGTATAATGAGCAGATAAAATTGAAATCTGACAAGTTAAAAGTAGGGCAACAAAAAGAGAAAGATAGACTCTCTAAAAGCATCTTAGAAGATATGGATAATTTAGGCTTATTTAACAAAATAATAAAAGAGAAACCAACTACAGAACTCTTTTTTTATAAGCTATATTTTGCAGAAGTCATAAATAGTGGCGGGTTCGATGTTGTTATAGGAAATCCGCCTTATGTAAGACAAGAAAAAATCAAAGAGTTAAAATTAAAAAAAGAGATACAAAATTTTAACTCATACAACGGAACCGCTGATTTATATATCTATTTTTTTGAAAAAGGGTACAAACTTTTAAAAGAGAATGGAATTTTAAGCTTTATCACTTCAAATAAATATACAAGAGCAAAATATGGTGTAGATTTTAGAAAATTTGTGTTAGAAAAAACAGATATATTGCAATATATAGACTTCAATGGTGTAAAAGTTTTCAAAAGTGCCACAGTGGACACAAGTATCATGACCTATAGAAAATCAAAAAAGAGAGACAACAGTTTTACCTATTGTGATGTAAATGAAGAATATAAAAAAAATACAGAACTAAATAAGTTCATAGATAATAACAGTTCTGATTATAGTCAAAATAATTTAACAAAAGATAGTTTTAGTTTTGCTACTCCAGAAGAGTTAAAAATAAAAAAACAGATTGAAAAAATTGGTACGCCACTTAAAGAGTGGGATATAAAAATATATAGAGGAGTTTTAACAGGCTTTAATGAAGCATTTATAATTGATGGTAAAACTAAAGACCAATTAATAGCAAAAGATAGCAAAAGTGCGGAAATAATAAAACCACTTCTAAGAGGAAGAGACATAAAAAAATACGGCTATGAATTTGCCGATAAGTGGTTGATAGCAACTTTTCCATCATTAAAATTAAATATAGATAGCTACCCACATGTAAAAATATATTTAGAAAAATTTTTACCAAAATTAGAACAAAGTGGCGAAAATTATCTAGATAATTTTAATATAGAAAAAAAATGTAGAAAAAAAACAAATAATAAATGGTTTGAAACTCAAGATACTATTGCTTATTTAAAAGAGTTTAATAAAGAGAAAATAGTGTATTCAGAAATTGTTCAAAAACCACAATTTTATTTAGATAGTAGTAGTTTTTATTGTGAAGCAAGTAGTTTTTTAATCACAGGAAATAATTTGAAATACCTAATGGCATTATTAAATTCTAAACAAACATGTAATTTTTTTAAAAAATTTTATATGGGAACAGGACTAGGTTTAAAAGGCTTTAGATATAAAAAAGATTTTCTTAATTTACTCCCAATCCCAAGAATTTCAAAACAACAACAAAAACCATTTGAAATATTAGTAGATTGTATTTTATTTGCAAAAGAGAAAGATATGAAAAATGAAGCTTTGCTTTTTGAATCTACTATAGATGGCATGGTTTATGACCTCTATTTTCCTAATGAAATGAGCTACATAATCGATGAGGTTACAAACATAGTTAAACCATGGACAAAATCAACTATAGACAAAAAAGAGTCAATAGAGTTAGTTTATGCCTCTTTTAAAGATAATAAAACCATACAAAAAGGACTTAAAGATTCAGAAAAATTTTTAACTCTATATTCATAAAAATATAACTTTTAAGGTTATTCTTTTATGATGTGGATCTGGGGTAGAAGCTGTTCATAAGCTCAACTCAAGACCTAGAAAGTGTCTTGATTATGCAACACCTTATGAGGCTTTTATGGAGCTTAAGGGTTTAGGCTCTTTAATAAAACGACTAACAGAAGTTGCACTTGCGGCTGAGATAGACTCTCATTTAACTCAAGACCTAAATAGAAATCGTAAAAATGGTTATGCCACAAAAACTATGAAAAGTGAACATGGTGAATTTGAGTTAAATGTTCCTCGTGATCGT
>JAERRW010000001.1 GCA_016735235.1 Sulfurospirillum sp.
CTACCCTTTATCTATTTTGTGAGTATATTAAAACAAACTAAACATTTTCTTAATGAATTACTGTAATATTGGGCAAATTTTTAGAAAACTCTCTATCTATTTTATGTATCTGTTTTCGCATAATATCTCTTTTTTTATATGCTTTATCAAAACAAAATAGTTTAAACTCATCTATATCAATATCATCTATTGACTTAACATGTGGGAACAGTAATTTTAAGTAAGCAGTAGTCAATCGTTTTACTGCATTAACATCTCTTGTGTCAGCATGAGATGGTATATCTAAAAGTGAATCAACAATTGGTGAGTATGATGTATCATCTCTTAATAAATGTAAAATTTCACTAAAATACTCAACATTTAATGTATTGCCATCTAAAATCATACTTTGATTCATTCTAGGCATTTTCCACCCCTCAATAAAGCCATGAAATCTATCTAAAAAGGCAGACTCTCTAAATACTTCGGGGAGTGGTTCAAAATAGCTTCTAACTATAGGATTATTGTTCTCATCTAGTGGTATATTGCCAAGTATGATAAAACCTGCATTTGAGGTTTGTCTAACATTGGCTATTGTAAATGTTCCACTCTCTAAAAAGCTTTTTAATCCTCCTGTTATTTCACTTTCATCTTTTAGTGTAATTGTTTGAATTTCATCCATTGCAACATAATCATAATTTATTATTACACCCGGCATCTGTTTAGCAACATCATATAAAAGTTTTGCTCTTGTAACCACTCCACCACTTATAAGCCACCCGAACTTACTCAAATTACCAAATATATATGATTTGCCAGTACCTTTTGGTGCTAATTCAATTAAATTGACTCTAGGCTCTACAAACACAAGCAGTCGGCTTAAAAATGTTGTTTTTTGTCCCATACTACTAAAACCATCAGGGTTATATTCCATGGCTCTTATTAGTAAATCGACCCATTCTTCTGTAGTAAAGTTTTTTCTTTGTTTTTTGAAAAAATCTAAATCTACTTTATATGGAGAGAATGATTTAAAATCAACTAATTCAATAAATTTTTCTTTTTCATTGTTATTATATGTAAGCGTAACAACTCCCCACACTTCACCGCTTTTCAGCTCTTTATGTTTTTTAGCAACATACTTTTCTATTTTTGTTTCATTAAATTTAATTCCAATATCGGGTATAGAAAACTTTAATATATCTTTTTTAATATCAGGCTCAATTATAAGTCTGGCAAGAATTTTTTTATCTTCACCCTCCCAAATCTCTTTTTTAATTGTTTTGTCATCACTAGGCATATGCTCTTTTAAAAAATTGTTAATTGATTTTGAATCTACATTGCCAAATTCATCACTGTATCTTTTAACTAGCCAGTCTTTAATAAAAGATGGAATGTTTTTTCCACCAAATATAGAGTAATTTTTTGTTGTTTTATGTACACATTCATTTTCAAAATATTTTTTTATTTTTTCATCTAGCATAAGTTTTCCTTGTTATGTTTAACAATTTAATTAAAATAAATCTTCCTCTTCAAAACCTTTTTTGATAGGAATACTTTGTTTTATAGGTTCTTCAATAGTTCTTTCATTATTTGATTTATATATTTTAATAATTGGAACAATTACTTCTTCTGGAGTTGCTCCACCATGTGCTTCTCTTCTTGTTTTATTATTCAAAGAAGTATGGTTTAGCGAAACTAGATATCTTCCACATTCTGGAAAATCATAAGAAAAGTAATTTGTATCATCTAAGATATCATCTACTTTTGCACATCTACCCTCATGTTCATCATTATCAAAACTATTAATTTTAGTTTGAAAACTACAAAAAGCACTAAAACCATGGTCTGATACTATTGTTAAATTATCATGCATGTGATTATCTAAAATATCTTTTATAATATCTATCTCTTCTATAAGGTTTTTAGGATATTGATATGAATGTTGCTTATGAATATAATCTCTATCTAGTGCATCTGTTTTTTTAATACCTTCAAACCTATTGCAACATGTAGTTGTAGGTAATTTTGACTTTGATAAATAGAACTCACATGTAAACCCTTTACTTGTTGCATAGTTTTTAATGACTCCTAGCCATTCAATGCCAAGTCCATCAATCCAAAAAGTTTTTTCTTTATCAATATTAAAATCTGACACTTCTTTAAACGATGTATCTGCATACCAATTAAAAAAACTATCTTTGTCTCTATTTTTTTCATGTAAAACATCTTTTAGTTTTGTTGATAATTGATTATTGATTTTGGAGTTTTTATATTCTTTAAAATAGTTTTCAACCCATTCAATACTATTAACAAAATCCACATTATCAATATAAGAATTTAAATCACTATAGTATTTTTTTATATAATCATCATTTACTTTATTTAAAGCATAGAAATTAACTATATACTCCTTTTCGACTTGTGTTATAC
>JAERRW010000070.1 GCA_016735235.1 Sulfurospirillum sp.
AATAATGTATATGAGAGATTATATAAAAGAACTTGACAATATCTTAAATTCAACAGGTCGTAAAATACTTAAAAATGCAGGTAAAATCTCTAGCAAACAAGCCAAAGAAAAAGCAAACCTTGAATATAAAGCATATAAAGCAAAAATCCTTTCTCCTGTGGAAAAAGAGTATTTAAATAATATAAAAGCTGTACAAAAAATAGCAGACAAAGAGAGCAAGAAAAGATGAATACAATAAAAGAGCTTCTTGATGGTGTTGAGGTTGAGTGGAAGAGTTTGGGTATTTGCGCATTAATTAAGAGAGGTCAGAGAGTTACTAAAAGTCAATTAGCTCCAGAAAATCAATACCCCGTTTATAGTGGTGGAGTAACACCTATGGGATATTTTGATAAGTTTAATCACAATCCTCATACAATAACAATAACAAAATATGGCACAGCAGGTTTTGTTAATTTTATTAATGAAAGATTTTGGGCTAATGATGTATGCTACTGTATTACGCCAAATAAAGAATTAAATAATAAATTTTTATTTTACTTCCTGAAGAATTTACAAGATTTCATACAATCACAAGTTACTGATGCTATACCTGCACATTTACCAACAGAGGTTATTTCTAATTTACTAATCCCAATCCCACCCATAAATATCCAAAGTGAAATTGTCCGAATTTTGGACAATTTCACAGAGCTTACAACAGAGCTTACAGTTAGAAAAAAACAGTACGAGTATTATCGTGAGTTACTTTTAACATTTCCAAGGGCAGAAAATAATGGCTAAAAATAAAAAAGTAAGTGTACAAGGAAGCGATATAACTCTCTTTAGCTTAGAAAAACAAGACTATATATCATTGACAGATATTGCAAAATATAAGAATCCTCATGCCCCTGCTGATATTGTAAAAAACTGGCTACGAAGTAAAAATACCATCGAACTTTTAGGTTTATGGGAGAAGCTACATAACCCAGATTTTAAACTGGTCGAATTCGACCAGTTTAAAAATGAGGCTGGATTTAACCATTTTGTACTCTCTCCTAAAAAGTGGATTGAAACAACCTTAGCTATTGGCTTACAGTCAAAATCTGGGCGTTATGGTGGAACATTTGCACATATTGACATAGCCTTTGAATTTGCCTCTTGGGTATCTGTTGAATTTAAGTTTTATCTCATTAAAGAGTTCCAGCGACTCAAAGAAGATGAAGAAAAACAGCTTGGTTGGAATGTGAAGAGAAACCTTACCAAAATCAACTACCGTATCCATACCGATGCTATTAAAAATAGCCTGATTCCTACAACTCTTACAAAACAGCAGATTAGTTTTGTTTATGCCAATGAAGCTGATGTTTTAAATGTAGCTCTTTATGGTAAAACAGCCAAGCAATGGCGAGACGAAAACCATGATAAAAAAGGCAATATGCGTGACTACTCTAATGTTTCACAATTAGTCTGTTTAGCCAACCTAGAAACTCTAAATGCCCATTTGATTGAACAAGAGTTAGAACCTTTTAAGAGGATAGAGTTACTAAACAAAACTGCCATAAAACAGATGCGATTACTTACAAGCGATAGTGGTATTAAAAAACTTGAAGGAGATGCAAAATGACATTTGAAACTAAACCAATAGCCCAATCACACAATTTTATCATTTTAGACAAATACACTAACATCGTGAAAAGTGGTGGCTCGTACCAAAGTGAAGCTGACTTAGAAAATGAGCTTATAAAAGATTTATTAACTCAAGGCTATGAGTTTCTAAAAGAACTAACCACACCCAAAAAAATGCTAGTAAATGTAAGAAAACAACTTCAAAAACTAAATAAAGTAGAGTTTAAAGAGAGTGAATGGAATCGTTTTGTAGAGGAGTACTTAGATAAACCAAGCGATAACAGTATAGATAAAACTCGTAAAATACATGATGATTATATTTATGATTTTGTATTTGATGATGGTCGCATTGTAAATATCTACCTTTTTGATAAAATAAATCTAGCTAAAAACAGACTACAAGTTATAAAACAGTTCGCACAAAGTGGCACACAAGCAAATCGTTACGATGTAACCATCTTAGTAAATGGCTTGCCTTTGGTTCAAATAGAGTTAAAAAAAAGAGGGGTATCCATACGAGAAGCTTTCAACCAAGTACATAGATACTCTAAAGAGAGTTTTAATAGCGAAAATTCTCTCTATAAATATTTGCAAATTTTTGTCATATCTAACGGCACAGATAGCCGATACTTCGCAAACACTACAAAAAGAGATAAAAATAGCTTTGACTTTACAATGAACTGGGCTAAGTCTGACAATACCCTCATCAAAGATTTAAAAGACTTTACCGCTACATTTTTACAAAAAAAGACTTTGCTTGATGTCTTGATGAACTATAGTGTATTTGATGTTAGCGATACTCTGCTCATCATGCGACCATACCAAATAGCAGCTACAGAACGGCTCATTTGGAAAGTAAAAAGCTCTTATGAGACAAAAAAACATAGCTCCATATATGGCGCAGGTTTTGTCTGGCATACAACTGGAAGTGGTAAGACTCTCACAAGTTTTAAAGCAGCAAGGTTAGCAACCGGGCTAAGTTTTATAGATAAAGTATTTTTTGTAGTCGATAGAAAAGACCTTGATTTTCAAACTATGAAAGAGTACCAAAGATTTTCTCCTAATAGTGTAAACGGAAGTGAAAACACGGCAAAACTAAAGAAAAATATAGAAAAAGATGACAATAAAATCATAGTAACAACGATCCAAAAACTAAACAATCTTATGAAAAATGAAAATAATTTAGATATTTATTCTAAACAAGTTGTTTTTATATTTGATGAAGCACACAGGAGTCAGTTTGGTGAAGCTCAAAAGAATCTAACTAAGAAGTTTAAAAAGTATTATCAATTTGGTTTTACAGGGACACCTATATTTCCACAGAATGCTTTAGGTTCTCAAACAACTGCAAGTGTATTTGGAACAGAGTTGCACTCTTATGTGATCACAGATGCCGTGCGAGATGAAAAAGTGTTAAAGTTTAAGGTAGATTATAACGATGTAAGACCAGAATTTAAAAATTTTGAAAGAGAAATAGATGAGAAAAAACTAAGTGCTTTTGAGAACAAACAAGCACTGCAACACCCTAAAAGAATAGATGCAATTTCAAAATATATTTTAAACAATTTTAATAAAAAAACCCATCGCTTACAGATGAGGGCTACTGGGTTTAATGCAATGTTCGCTGTTAGTAGTATAGATTCTGCCAAACTCTACTATGAAGCTTTTAAGAATCTACAAGCAGAAAAAGAAAGACCTTTAAAAGTTGCTACAATTTTTTCATTTGTGACCAATGAAACTCAAAATGCTGTTGGAAGTATTGAAGATGAATCGTTTGAGCCTAATGCCATGGATACAAGTGCAAAAGAGTTTTTAAGTTCGGCTATTGATGACTATAACAAAATGTTTAAATCTTCTCACGGAGTAGATAGTAAAGGGTTTCAAAACTATTATCGAGATTTAGCTAAAAGAGTAAAAAATAAAGAGGTAGATTTGCTCATAGTTGTAGGGATGTTTTTAACTGGATTTGATGCTCCCACTTTAAATACTTTGTTTGTAGATAAAAACTTACGATACCATGGGCTAATGCAAGCATTTTCACGAACAAATAGAATCTATGATGCTACGAAAACATTTGGAAATATAGTAACTTTTAGAGATTTAGAAAAACCTACAATAGAAGCTATAACTTTATTTGGCAATAAAAATACTAAAAATATAGTTTTAGAAAAAAGTTATGATGAGCAGATGAAGGGCTTTATAGACATAATATCTGGTGAAGTAAGGCGAGGTTATTTGGATATCATTAAAGAGCTAAAAGAAAAATTTCCTAATCCAGAAAAAATAGAAAAAGATGTAGACAAAAAAGAGTTTGCTAAAGTCTTTGGCGAATACTTAATAGCTGAAAATATTTTACAAAACTATGATGAATTTTCTGCTTTAAAAGAACTGCAAGATTTAGATACATGTGATGTAAGTGCAGTTGAAGAGTTTAAGGCACAACATTATTTAAGTGATGAAGATTTTACAGAGATACAAAATATTACCATACCGTTGCCAAGAACTATACAAGATTATAAATCAACATATAACGATATTCGAGAGTGGATTAGAAGAGAGAAAAAAAGTGGTGAAAAAGAAAACTCTAATATTGACTGGAGCGATATAGTATTTGAAATTGATTTGTTAAAATCTCAAGAGATTAACCTAGATTATATTATAGAGCTAATTTACGAACACAATAAAAAAGCAAAAGATAAACCAGAGCTAATCGATGAGGTTAAAAGAGCCATAAGAGCTGGTTTAGGACATCGTGCTAAAGAGGGTTTAGTTATTGACTTTATCAATAAAACAGATTTAAATAGCATAGACGATAAAGCTAATATTATTGAAAAGTTCTATAAGTTTGCACTACTACAACAACAAAAAGAGGCAGAAAAATTGATAAGTGATGAAAACTTAAAGGAAAAAGAGGCTAAAAGATATATTAAATTATCTTTAAAAAAAGGATACGCAAGTGAGGATGGAACTGAACTAAAGGCAATTTTACCTGATATGAGTCCTCTTAATCCTAAGTACTTAATAAAAAAACAGAGAGTTTTTGAGAAAATATATGCCTTCATTGAGAAATTTAAAGGCGTTGGCGGGACAGTCTAATTGAAGATACTATTCTCTCGTTCCAAGCTGGAGCTTGGGAACGAGGTATAATATGGTCACCATCTGTTGTGGCATCTCTCCATTTTATTTCAATAGCATTATTGCCTTCTAAGCAATCAATTTCAAATGTTTTAGGTCTTTGACCTATCGTATTTGTAATTTTTTTTGTTGCTGATTCTGGAAAAGTTTCTAAAAAGCATAACTTTGTAGCTTCTTCCAGAAATGTACCAGCATATTTATATAAAAACCGTCCCTTATTTTGATATAAATTTATTAAATTGCCCTCTTTATCTGATATTCCTAGAACTTGATAAATTAAATGATGGGATTTGTCATCATCTTTCATCTCTTCCATTCTGTTAGTTATCTTACTTTTTAAAGTTTATTAGACTTGCTTTTTTTCAACTAAATCAATTTCATAATCGCTTAATTTGTAGAGTTTATATATGAGTTTGTCAATACTATTATCGTTATTTAAAATATTTGTTTCTAGTTTTTCAATAGCTTCTTTTAGTTCAATCTTTTCAACTGCATTTAAGCCATCAAAATGTTTATTATATTTAACAATAGTTTCTTTATCTTTAATAATACTATTAACTAAACTTTCAATTTCTTCTATATTATCAGGCACAAATAAAGGTATTTTCATGAATTGGTTTTTATCTATTTGTAATAAATCCCCAGTATGCTTTAGTCTCTCTTCCATGTAAAAATACATCAGTTTAGAGTTTAAAAGTGCTGTAATATATTTTAAATTTACTCTTGATGATTTTATAAAAAATAGATTTCTTGTCCCATAAAACGATTTATCTGTATATGTAAACATTCCTCTTTTTGTTCTTGAAGTAAAAATTATTTTAGAACCATCTTTAAAAAACGATTCATCTCTTGCCCACCATAAATGAAACCACTTTATACTATTTTTTAAAACTTCTCTTCTGTTGTCTAGTTGCTTTTTATAATTTGATAGAATATTAGTTATTGATGGACATTTTTCAATATCATCATTAGTACAGTTCTTCTTCGAAACATAAAAGACATACTTATCTGTATCCTTTGTTGAGTACCTTTGAGTATTTGTATGAAACATTTTTATATATTCTTTTTCTTTTGAATTAAATTGATTTAACTCATCTTTTTTAACAATAAATGCTTTATCAGGACCTCCGATAATACCTTGAATTATCTCTTTTTTTTCATCAAATTTAAAGTTTATTTTATCATCAATCTTTTTTAAAATAGCTTCATTTTCAGATGATGAAAAAGTTAAATTTTTTGTTTCATCATATTGCTTATCTAAGACTTTAGTTGATGTTTCTATATTTTCATCTTCTACATAAAGTAGTTGAGATATTTGATTTTTATCTACTTTGTTTTTATATTTTATAAATTTTATATTATGGTCTTTATTGCTTTTGCTTTTCTCTAAAATAAATATCATAGTTTGTTGTCCAACATTTTCAAACACCATGTTTGCCCCAAAATCTATGATAGTTTTTATATCTGTATTGTCATATATATTTTTTCTCATTTTTGAAGCACTAGCACTATTTAACCATTGATTTTTTGCTATGAAACTTATTAGTCCTTTATCTTTTGTGAGAGATATTGCTTTACATGTAAAGATATGCCAAATATCAGTTTTGCCTTGATAACAAGGCTTGTCATATAATCCAATAAATGCACTTCTGTTGTCATCTTCCATTATGTAAGGAGGGTTACCAATAACTATATCAAATCCAGACTGCTCGAATACTTCGCTAAATTCATCTTCCCATTTAAAAGTTGTAAGTGAATTTCCACATTTTATTTTATTTGCTAGTTTCGTTAATGGTCGTTTATTGTCTGCCGTTTTAAGCCATAAACTAAGTTTTGCAATTTCAACAGCACTTTCATTTATATCTACACCATAAAGATTGTTTTCTAAAATTGTTTTATCTACTTGATATTGTGCAAATATGTCTCCCAAGTTTTTAAATTCTTCTTGTATAGTTTTATGCTCTTTAAGAAGAAATTCTAATGCTTGATTTAAAAATGCTCCACTTCCACATGCAGGGTCTAGTATTTTAAGATTTGTTATCCATTTTTTATATGTCGTTAGATCTTTCTTTTGTTGTGTTATTTTTTTTGTTACTTTTTTGTCTGATGCTAATTTTTCTACATGTAGTAGGTTTAACTCTTCTCTTTTTTCTCTACACTTCTTGCCTAAAGTATTTTCAACTATATAGTCAGTTATGTAAGCTGGAGTGTAAAATATGCCATCTTTTTTTCTTTTTGATTGTTTTTTATTGTAACTATCTTCATTTATCTGTGCTGTAAGTTCTTCTAAGTCAGAAATTGATTGTTCAAAAATATGACCCAATATATTTACCGATATATCACTACCAAAATTATAAGCGGATAATATTTTTGCTTGTTTATTTAATACTTCATCATCTATCTTTAAACTATCGAGAGCTTCATCATTTTTAAATAATCCACCATTGTATTCATTGATATTTAACTTTTTGCTACCTTTGTTGATAGCATTAAAATAGATTTTGTACATCTCATATAGAGAACCATCTCTTACATCATTTTGATAATTTTTTATAATAGATGGTATAGTATTGAAGGGTAAAAGAGTGGTATCTTCTGCAAATAGTATAAATACAATTCTATCTATTAGTTTTTGAGTTTGATTCAATAATACTAATTTATCTACTTTTGTATTGTTTTTTAAAATATTGTTAAAAAGCTCACTCCTAAATAGTGCATAATCTTTATAAAACTTGTTTGAAATATCGACTTCAAAAGTTACAGATTTTTCTTTTATCTCTAAAGGTAAATCTTTTTTTATACTTTCGTAACTTAGTATTACATGTAACTTTTTAAACTCATTTTCACACATGTTGAATAGTGAAAATTTTTCATAATTAGTTTTGTTTTTTATGTAAAATCTCAATTCATCAAAATTTGAAACTATTACATACTTGCCATAATCACTATTATTTGAATACATGTATCTAAATGCTTGGTCAACTGGACTTAAACCCTTTGAAGATGATTTATCAAGGTCTTTTTTATTTTGTCCTTTTAGTTCTATGTAACCTACAATATTGCCATTTACACTAATAGCGCCATCAACTTTTCTACTATCACTTTCATTTTTCTTCTCTCTCTCAAGATTATAATTATCAGGATTTGTAGTATCTTTTGTGTAGCCTAAACAATTTTCAAATATATCTGTTAAAAATCCATCTTGATATTTTTCCTCTTTCATCTTCTTAATTGAAAATATTTTATCTTTAAACTTTTGAAACTTGCTCCATCGCTCTGTAACTGTTTTTTCATCTTGCTTTTCAACATAACTACTTAAAACTCTTTTTTGAAATATTTGCATTTTGTAACTCCTTTTTTATCTCTTCTGTGCTACCTCTAAAATGCTCTTTAAATTGAGTAGTATTGAATGTTTTTTGTCTTTTTGCTAGTTTTGATGTATTGGTTATAATCTTCTCTTTTAATTCATTTTTGTTAAAATTTCCATCAAGAAAAGATAGTGTCTCTTTTATGCCTATAGATCTCATGGGGTTTGGGGTTCTTGTGTATCTCTTTTCAAGATAAAAAACCTCATCAATAAGTCCATTTTCAAGCATTATTGTAGTTCTTTTAGAGATTCTATCTCTAAGAATTTGTTTATCTATATCTATCTCGTAGAGTTTTAGGTTTTTTACAATAGGCTTTTTTTGGTTTAACTTAAAAAATTGACTTGGTGTGATACCTGTTTGAAAATATATCTCAAGCCATTTTTCTATACGATAAGAGTCATTTTTACTAATAGTGCTTGCATAAATTTCATCAAATTCACTTATCAATACATGTCCGTTAGATAAGTTTTGTTTTACTTTTAGCTTTGTATCTTCACTAATCTTTGGTTTATAACTAATGCCATCAATCATAGATTTTAGATAAAATCCAGTCCCACCAACAATAATAAGATTTTTACCATCTTTTTTACTTCTGCTTTTTGCCTCGTTATAGAGTTTAAAAAATAGTGTAACATTAAAATCTTCATTAACATGTAGAACATCTATACCAAAATGCTTAACTTTTTTTGTGTATACATGTGAAGGTTTTGCAGAAGCGATATTAATTTCTTTGTAGATACTTAAAGAATCGAGAGAGAGAATATTTGCATTTAACTCTTTTGCTAATTCAATGCTAAGAGTAGTTTTTCCAGAACCAGTTGCACCTAGTATGGCAATTTTTCTCAAAAAATATCCTTTTTACTCTAATTATAGTAAAATAATCGAAAAATTACTAAAGGTTAAAATTGCAACATTTTCTTAAACTTATAAAAGATATAAATGAACTCATTATGTTCAAGCACTCAATTTTTGCATTACCGTTTATTTTTATTGCTATGATAGTCTCATCAAAACAGATAAATGGAACTTCATGGTTTGGTTGGGAACTTCTTATTTTAGGAATTTTGGCCGCTTTGAGTGCTAGAAATTTTGCTATGAGTTTCAATAGATACGCTGACCGAGATATAGACAAACACAACCCTCGTACTGCAAATCGACCAAGTGTTGATGGTCGAATTGGTGCTAGAAATATAAAAATTTTCATTGTGCTTAATGCCTTAGTTTTTGTTATTGTTGCATACAACATAAACTCTTTAGCTTTTTATCTAAGTTTTCCTATACTTGTTACTCTTGGCGGATACTCAATATTTAAAAGATTTTCATCTTATGCACATTTAGTTTTAGGAGTTTCATTGGGACTTGCTCCAATTGCTGGAGTTGTAGCGGTAAGTGAAAATATTACTCTTTGGTCTATTTTTTTAGCTATTGGAGTTATGTTTTGGGTGGCTGGATTTGATCTGCTTTACTCTTTACAAGATATGGAGTATGACAAACAAAATGGGCTATTTTCTATACCATCAATATATGGTAAAAAAGCTACATTTTTTATATCTAAACTTTTTCATGCTTTAACTATTCTATTTTGGTTATTTTTTGTTATTGACGCAAAACTTGGTACTTTAGCACATGTTGGAGTAGTTGTTAGTGCGATTATACTTATTGTGGAGCATAAAATTGTAATGAAAGATTTTACAAAAATAGACCGTGCTTTTTTTACACTTAATGGATACTTGGGTATAATGTTTTTTATTTTTATTCTCATAGATAGATTTTAATATGAGACATGTAAATGCACCTTTAAAAATAGTTTTCAATGTTGATGACAACTCTAAAGTATTCAAAAGAGAGTATGATTTGTTAAGTTCAACTAATGATGATAGCATAGGAGAGTGGTTACGACTAGCAAAATCTCGTGGTGCTACTGAAGATAGCGATCAAGTTTTACTAACATTAGTAGTAGAGTTGCATAGAAAGATAGATGAGATGAGTGCTTTTATGAGAGGTGAGAAACAAGTTTTTATATCGCTTACATGTAGAGGTGATATTGAGTTTATAGATTATGGTTGTTTTAAATTAAAAGATGCTCTATTTAAAGAAAATGTAGAGTATTATGGTCGCATAGAGATGCCATTTTTTCCAAAAAGACAAGTGCCTATTTATTTTAAAGCTATTAGCAAAGATGAAGCAAAAATGACCATGCTTCACGAGAGAGATGAAAAAGATTGGAATGCCTATATTGTGGCAAGAGAGAGAGTTATGATAAGAGAAATGAGGGTAAAAAAAGATGGAAATTAGTTTAGAACTTATAGGTTTAATGGGACTTATGGCATTAATTATTATTATCTGGATAATGATGAGTATAAAAGATGACGATACAAATAAAAAACTCTCAAGATACGAACAAAGCATAGATGGCTTGGCTCAACAAAATCATAAATTGAAAAAAGAGATACTGCAACTTACAAAAAATAGAGATAAGTTTATGAGTGAGATGGATTATATACTTGAAGGTAGAGTAAAAGAGCAAGTAAAACAGAGTGTTTTTCCTCTTATAGAATCCATGCGAGAGATAGAAAATGTCATGCAGAGTTTTCAAGATGAACAAGTAGAAAGAATTGATAAAATGGAAGAACAAAAACTGGAGATAAACTATACTCCTAAAAATGTAACACTCTCAAATGAAAAACTTATAATTACTCACTATAAAGATGGTAAAAGTGAAGCTCTTATAGCAAAAGATTTGTGTATTGGTATTGGTGAAGTAGATTTGGTGTTAAAATTAGCAAATCTCAAATAATAACACTACATGTAGAAGAGTCATGGAAGGAGATTGTAGATTATGCTTATGCTGGATTGTCTTCTCAATATAGAGAATTTTTAGAAAAAGATGAGGGGTATTTTCCTACTTTTCATAACTTTTTAAATGTATTTCATACATTGCCTCTAAATAAATGCAAATACATTTTATTTGGACAAGATCCATATCCAAGGCGTGAAAGTGCAAATGGTTATGCTTTTATTGATTCAAAAGTAGAAAAAATTTTTTCTGAAAAAGGATTTTCAAAAGAGGTAAATAGAGCTACAAGTTTGAGAAACTTTCTAAAAATGTTACTTTTAAGTGATGGATATTTAAAAGAAGATAATTTAAGCCAAGAAGAAATAAGCTTAATTGACAAATCAAATTTTATAGATTCCATTGATGAGCTAAGAGTTAATTTTGAAAAAAATGGAGTTTTACTCTTAAATACTGCTTTAGTTTTTACATGTAAACAAGAGACTCTTTTACATGTAAAAGAGTTTAAAAATTTTATGCAAAGACTTTTAAGCAAACTTGCACATCACAATATAGAGTTAATTCTATTTGGAAATATAGCAAAAAATATTCAAAAATATCTTTTTTCAAATGGCTTAGAGTTTAAAACCATAGAGACCCTGCACCCTTATAATCTAAAGTTTATTGTTGATAAAAATGTTCAAAAATTTTTTAAAGATTTTTATCTTTTATATAGACTTTAACAAATCTTAGGATAAAATAACTCAATAAATTAGTAGGACAATCATGGTAGAAGTAAGACATCTTAAAAGCATACCTTTTTTTAACTGTTTAAAAGATGATATTTTAGAGCAATTATCACAAATAGCCACTATTAGAAAATATGTAAATTCTGATATTCTTTTTTATGAAAAAGATACTCAAGATGTTATTTTTTATCTTGTAAGTGGCGCTATTAAATTTTACAAAGTAGATAGATTTGATAATGAAATTTTTTTGTATAAAATAACATCTGATTCAATTATATTTGATATTGCAAAAATATGTGATGAGCATATTTTAAGTTGTTATGCAAATGCAGAGTTTTTAGAAGATAGTACCATATTGATTTTTAATGGTGTAAAATTTAGAGAGTTAATGAAGATAAATAGAGATTTTATGAGTGTAGTGCTAAGAGAGTCATTTAAGATGATTCAACAACTACAGTGCATAATTAGTCGTGATATTGTTTTTGATGCAACTGCAAAAGTAGCACACATGTTAATAGACAATTTAAATAATTTCAATAGTTTAAAAAAACATGAAATAGCATACATGTTACATATTCAACCAGAAACACTCTCTAGAATTTTAAAAAAACTAACAAGAAACAAAATAATTAGTATTGAAAAAAATTATATAAAAATATCAAATATTGATAAATTAAAAGAGATATGCGAATAAGGTAAAATATGAAAATTTTAAAATTAAGAGGCATAAACAAAAAATTGCATTTTGTCGGAGGTACACTATCTCTTGTTATTGTGTGTGTAATTGTGCTTACTGTTATTATGAATGATAGAAGTAAAAAAGACTCGCTCATTATAAACATAGCTGGCAAACAAAGTATGCTAACACAAAAAATGAGTAAAGAGATATTCTATATTAAATACAGACAAAATGTAGATTTTAGAGAACTAAATAGTGCAATTGATCTGTTTGATAACAATATTCATGACCTCATCTATGGAAACTCAATAAAAGGCATGTACCCTCCACAAGATAATAAAATTAAATTAAAGCTTGAAGAGGTAGATAGACTTTGGATTCCATTTAAAAGTGAACTTCAAAAAGTAGAAAAAGAAATAGGGCTTATAAAAAATGATTTAGAAACACTAGCAAGCAGAACAACACTACTTTTAAATGAAATAGATACAGTTGTAAAAGCCATGGTTAAACATAACATGAATAGAGAACTTATAGACCTCTTTGGCATGCAAAGAACGCTTTCACAAAGAATGAGTCTTTTTATTGAAAGGTACTTAAGAAGTGGTAGCAAAGAAGATTTATTACAATTTGTAAAAGCAAAAAACAAATATGATAAAACTATAAATAAATTTATAAATGACAAAAAAATGAAAGCTATGCCAGAAATTTATACTTTATTGAAAAAATGTAATGAGTATTGGCATTCTCATGAAAAATATCTACAAGGAATACTTGAAGTTGAGCATAGCATAAATGACTCAATCTTATATGTATGGGAAAAAAATATAAAACTATTAAATACTATGGATTCAGCGGTTTGGCTATACACAGAGTATAGTGAAGAGAAAAACAACATGTTTATAAAATTTCAATATATTTCACTTATGGTGGCTCTTATTATTATTCTTTTTTCATATATTTTATCGCGAGAGATAGTAAATCATATAAATGATTTTGTAAAAAGAGTAAAAGAGTTAGAAGAGGATGATATTAATAGTCTTAGCCATAGACATGTAAAGGTAGATAAAAAAAGTGAAGATGAGCTTATTGAGGCATCAAATTATTTATCAAAATTTGTTCAAAAAGTAAATGTTACTATGAATCATTTAGAAGGTGCGATAAAGCAAGCCGAATCAACCTCTATAGAACTTCAAAATTTAGCAAACAGTGTAGAAGATGCACTCGATGATCTACAAATTGATGAGAAAGAGAAAGAAAATTTTGATAAAAAAGTAAATGCTACAGAAGATATTGCAATAGAATCGACAGAAAATCTTATACATGTAAGAAAAATGTTAGAAAAATTAAAATTGAACCTTAATGCAATGTTAGAGAACTCAAAAAAATTAGATTAATTCTACTTAAAAACTACAATTTGACATAAGTCATAGTAAAATAACAAACTCTATAGTTATAATAAAGTTTAAATTTAATTAGGAGGTATCAAAATGTCGCTTTCAAGAAGAGATTTTCTCAAGACAACAGCAGCAGCAAGTGCAGCCGCGGCGGTGGGAATAACAGTACCACAAAAAGCCAAAGCAGTATCGGCTCAAGCAGAATCTCAATGGAGATGGGACAAGTCAGTTTGTCGTTTTTGTGGTACTGGTTGTGGTATCATGCTTGCAACAAAAGGTGGAAAAATTGTCGCAGTAAAAGGAGATCCAGCATCTCCAGTTAATCGTGGACTAAATTGTATCAAGGGATACTTCACTGCTAAAATTATGTATGGTGCAGATCGTTTAAAACAACCATTACTTCGTGTAGGCAAAGATGGTAAGTTTGATAAAAATGGTAAGTTTCAACCAGTTAGTTGGGAAAGAGCATTTGACGAGATGGAGTTCAACATTAGAAAAGCTTTAAAAGCTAGTGGACCAGAAGGTGTTGGCGTATTTACTTCAGGACAGACTACCGTAATGGAAGGATATACTGGATTAAAACTCATGAAAGGTGGATTTCGTTCAAACGCATTCGATCCAAATGCTCGCCATTGTATGGCTAGTGCCGTTGTTGGTTTTTACCAAACATTTGGTATTGATGAGCCAAGCGGATGTTATGATGATATCGAATTAACCGATACAGTTGTAACATGGGGTGCGAATATGGCTGAAATGCATCCAATTCTTTGGTCGCGTGTTTCGGACAGAAAACTATCTAATCCAGATAAAGTTAAAGTAGTAAATCTTTCTACTTATAAACATAGAGGGTCGGATCTTTCTGATGTAGAGATAATTTTCTCTCCTCATACCGACCTTGCTTTATGGAACTATGTTGCAAGAGAAATTGTTTATAATCATCCTAAAATGATAGATAAAGAGTTTATAAAAAAACATATTGTATTTGCAGCATGTCCAGTAAATACAGGCTATGGAATGAGAAGAGCTGGTGAAAAATCTTTAGAAGATGGAAAATACACCAAAGAAGAGATGGAAATTATTAACAAAGAGATGGAAACAATAGTCTCATCAAAAGAAGCTCCTGCTCTTAAGCCTTATGGCTATAAAGAGGGCGATAAGATGGCTCATAAACCAGCTGGTCTTAAGCACTGGGAAATCTCCTTTAAAGAGTATAAAAAATTCTTAGCTCCTTATACACTTGAGTATACTGCTAAAATTTCTAAAGGTGATCCAGATGAGTCAATTGAAAGTTTTAAGAAAAAACTTCAATATTTAGTTAAATTATATGTTGAAAAAGATAGAAAAGTAGTATCATTTTGGACTATGGGTATGAATCAACACACTCGTGGTACTTGGGTAAATACACTCTCTTATAATGTTCACTTTTTACTAGGAAAACAAGCTAAGCCCGGTTCGGGAGCATTTAGTCTTACAGGACAACCTAGTGCTTGTGGTACAGCAAGAGAAGTTGGAACATTTACTCATAGACTTCCAGCAGATATGATGGTAGCAAATGGTAAGCATAGAAAAATAGTTGAAAAAAGTTGGGAAATTCCAAAAAGAACACTAAATCCAGTTGGAAATCAAGATATTATGAGAATCCATAGAGATATAGAAGATGGTCTTATAAAATTTGCATGGATAAATCTATGTAACCCATACCATGATAGTGCAAGTGCAAACCACTGGATAAAAGCAGCTAGAACTATGGATAATTTTATAGTTTGTAGTGATGGTTATCCTGGAATTAGTGCAAAAGTATCTGACCTTATTCTTCCATCAGCTATGATATATGAAAAATGGGGAGCATACGGTAATGCAGAGCGTCGTACACAGCACTGGAGACAACAAGTTCTTCCTGTAGGTGATGCTATGAGTGATACATGGCAATGGATAGAGCTTTCAAAAAGATTTACTGTTAAAGAACTTTGGGGTGAGCAAACACTTCGTGGAGGCAAAAAACTTCCAAGTGTAATCAATGAAGCAAAAGCTATGGGGTATAACGAAAATACAACTATGTTTGAAATTCTTTTTGCTAATGAGAGAGCACAATCGTTTGATAAAGATATGAAAAGCCCAATAAATGCAGGTTATGACGATACAGAAAGTAACGGCGATAGTCGTGGTGTAATCGGTTCAGACGGTAAAAAATGGGAAGGTTATGGTTTTAATATTCATAAATATCTTTTTGAAGAGTATGCAGACTTTGGTCGTGGTCATGCTCATGACTTGGCAGATTTTGATACTTACCATAGAGTAAGAGGATTAAAATGGCCGGTTGTAGATGGTAAAGAGACTCAATGGAGATTTAATGCTAAGTATGACCCTTATGCAAGAAAAGAAAAAAGTGGTGATTTTGCATTCTATGGACCACTAGCAAAATCTCTTGCTCAAGGTGATCTTCAAGGAATAAAAGACAAAACTAAAAAAAGTCTAAAAAATAAAGCAAAAATATTTGCTAGACCATATATGGATCCTCCAGAAATGCCAGATTCTAAATATGACACTTGGATGTGTACTGGGCGTGTGCTTGAGCATTGGCATAGTGGAACTATGACTATGAGAGTGCCTGAGTTATATCGTGCTGTTCCTGAAGCTTTATGTTATATACATCCTGGCGATGCAAAAACTAAAGGTTTCAAGCAAGGTGAACTTATTTGGGTAGAATCTCGTCGTGGTAAAGTTAAAGCAAGAGTTGAGACTAGAGGAAGAAATAGAGTTCCAAAAGGACTTGTTTTTATTCCTTGGTTTGATGAAAAAGTCTTTATAAATAAAGTTTGTTTAGACGCTACTTGTCCAATGTCAAAACAGACTGACTTCAAGAAGTGTGCTGTAAAACTTTATAAAGCTTAATAAAGGTCTATTTTGAGCAATCTTGATTCAAAAAAACCAGTCATTACTCAAAGAAGGAAGTTTCTTACTGTTATGGCGCAAAGTGTTGGTTTATCTGCATTAGGTGGAATTGTTTGGAGTGCTTATATTGGAGAGGCAAAATCATCACCATTGATTTTGCGTCCTCCTGGAGCAAAACATGAAACTGATTTTTTGCGTATGTGTATAAAATGTGGACAGTGTGCTGAAGCATGCCCATTTGATACACTCTTAATGGCGAAACCCGGAGACAGCAAACCTGTTGGTACTCCTTACTTTATTCCAAGGGATATACCATGTTACATGTGTGTTGATATTCCTTGTGTTCCTGTTTGTCCAACGGGAGCTTTAGATGAAGATAGTGTATCTAGTGTTGTAGAAAATGAGAAAGTTTTAGATATAAATAGATCTAAAATGGGACTTGCGGTTATTGATGATGATTCTTGTATTGCTTTTTGGGGAATTCAGTGTGATGCATGTTATAGAGTTTGTCCTTTAATGGACGAGGCTATTGTTCTTGAGTATCAAAGAAATGATAGAACAGGAAAGCATGCATTTTTGATACCCAAAGTAATTAGTGAAGCTTGTACAGGATGTGGTTTATGCGAGCGTGCATGTGTAACACAAAAAGCCGCTATTTTTGTACTGCCTCATGAGATTGCACAAGGTGAAGTAGGAAGTCATTATATACAAGGTTGGAACAAAAAAGACGAGAAAAGACTAGATGATGTTTCAGTTAATGTTACAACAAAAACAGAACGAAGTAAACTTTCACCGCAAGATTATTTGAACTCTGGCGAGGTACAATTTGATGAATAATTTTCTAAAGAAAAATCGTTTTTTGATATTAAGAAGATTTACTCAAATTAGTATTTTAGCTCTATATTTTAGTGCTAATGCTTATGGGTTAAAAATTCTTATGGGAAATTTAAGTGGATCTTTGCTTTTTGGAATTATACCTCTTTCTGATCCATTTGCAGTAATGCAGATGTTTGCAGCGGGAGCAATTCTTGCTATTGATGTAATTATAGGTGCTATAATTATAGCGCTATGTTATGCAATAGTTGGCGGAAGAGTATTTTGTTCTTGGGTTTGTCCAATAAACATAATAACAGATTTAGCAAATTGGCTAAGAAGAGTTCTGTTTATTGATAAGATAGATAAAAAGGTTTGGCTAAAAAGAGGAGTAAGATACTGGATAATAGGTATTGCATTTATTTTATCCGCTCTTACAGGTATTGCTGCTTTTGAAATTGTCTCTCCTATCTCTATGTTGCATCGTGGCATAGTATTTGGTATGGGCATGGGAAGTGTAGCGGTATTTGCAATCTTCTTATTTGACCTTTTTGTAGTTAAGAATGGTTGGTGTGGACATGTGTGTCCGCTAGGTGGGTTTTATTCGGTTATATCAAAGTTTAGCATGATAAGAGTAAAGCATAACCAAGCCAACTGTACACTTTGTATGAAGTGTAAAGAGATATGCCCTGAAAAACATATTCTCTCTCTTATAGGTAAAGAGAGTGGGTGTATAGTCTCAGGAGAGTGTACCAATTGTGGTAGATGCATTGAAGTTTGTGATGACGATGCTCTATTGTTTGGTATTAGAAATTATATCAATAAAAATTCATAGGAGAGATATGATGTTTAGTAAAAAGAGACTTGTAGTTACTGCAGTACTAACAGCTTTTATAGCAACTGGGTGTGCTTTAAGTAGTGGTAGTGTTAGTGAAGAGTCGTTAGGACTTAGAAACACTAACCTTTATACAGAAGATAAAACCGTAGGAGATAAAACTGATTATAGTACTGCTGTTGCAGGTAAATCAAAAGTATATAAGCGTGCATTTGAAAATGCACCACCTATGATATCGCATGATATTGAAGGCATGTTACCAATTACAGCAAGCAGTAATACATGTTTAGCTTGTCATGATCCAGAGGTTGCTCCTTCATTTGAGGCAACGGCTATTCCAAGGTCGCACTTGTTTGATATGAGAACTGAAACTATGTTAGATACTGTGTCTAATACAAGATACAGTTGTACGCAGTGTCATGCTCCTCAATCAGATAATAAGCCTTTGGTGAAAAATATATTTGAACCAGAGTTTAGAACTAGCGATGGCGATAAGCAATCAAACTTACTTGACAACCTAAATGAGGGTGTACAATAAAAAGTTTTGATGAAAACAAAAGGGAAGTATTTACTTCCCTTGTTTCTCATTTTAAAAAAAATAAAAATGAGAAACTTTCACATGTAAGACCACCTTACAACACAGACAACTCTCTTTTTAAAATCTGTTTAAAGTGTGAAGAGAAACCATGTGCAAATGCCTGTGAAGAGAGTATTATTAAACTTGATGAAGACAAAACTCCATTTTTAAATTTTGAAAATAGTGGATGTACTTTTTGTGGAGAGTGTGCAAAAGCATGCAAAAGTGAAGTTTTAGTTTTAAGCGAAGAGAATTGGATAAAATCAAAATTTAGTATAGATACAAACAACTGTTTAGCTTGGAATAGTGTTATGTGTAGTAGTTGTGTAGATGCATGTGAAGAAAAAGCAATTAACTTCTTTAGCCTCTTTAGACCTACTATAGATATGAATAAATGTTCGGGGTGTGGATTTTGCTATAGTCCATGTCCACCTTATGCAATAAAATATAAAACACTAAAGGAGAAGTTATGAAGTTGTTGATATCGGTTTTTTTATTAATTGTTACCATACAAGCTAATACAATTAAGCCATATTACTCTATAGAAGCTAGCGGAAATGTTATTGATATAGTTATTGTAGATGATATGCTAGCAGTTAGCACCGATAGAGGGACTATAGAGGCTTATAGCATTACTTCTAAAGAGCAAATAATGCTTAACCAGTTTCCTATGATAAAAGATTTTATGGGAGATGATATATACCCCAAAGTTTTTTCTACTGACTACTTAAAACTCACTAAAGAGTATTTGGCAGTTGTTCAAGGTGTGAGTGGGTCTCGTGAGCTATTTATTATAAAAGATAATAAAAAAACTAGATTAATTAGTGAAAAAGAGAAACTGTTTATTTCAAAAGCAAAATTTGTAGACGACAATCATATTATGGTTGCACTATTAAGCAACGAATATATACTTTTTGACATTAAAAAGAGAAAGAAAATTTATAGTAAACATATAAGTTACTCGCATTTTTCAGATTTTATGTTGAGTGTAGATAAAAAAACATTAGTCGGTAGTTCTGAATCTGGTGAGATAACTGTGCTAAATGTTAAAGACGGAACAATAATAAAAACATTAAAAGGTGCAAATGTTGATAATGTTTATAAAGTAGATATTAAAAATTCAAAAGTTTTAGCTGCTGGACAAGATAGAAGAGGTACTGTTTATGATTTAGGGACAGGGTCTTATAGTAGATTCGATAGTAACTTTCTTATTTATGCTGGAGCATTAAGCCCTAGTGCAAGATTAGCTGCATTTGCATTTACAGAAGATAACGATATAGTAATTTTTGATATTTTGTTAAATAAAAGATTATACACTCTAAAAGGTCAAAAAAGTACGCTAAATAGTATAGTGTTTATAGATGAAGAGAATCTTGTAAGTGGAAGTGATGATAAGTTTATAATGATGTGGAAATTAAAATAAAGGTAAATAAAAATGAATATTTCTAGTATTGTAGTTCAAGTAAGAAATGAGTTTGTAGATAGTGTTGTAAAAGAGATCAAAAATTGTGATTTTTGTGATTATCATTTTCATGATGTCTCAATTGGTAAAATTATAGTTACTGTTGAAGGTGAAAGTATTGGGCAAGAGATGGAGAAAGTAAAAAAAATTGAAGAGCTTAAACATGTAATTACCGCAGAGATGATGATGTCTTATAGTGAAGATGAGCTAGATAGAGAAAGAGAAGCACTTGGCAAGAGTGATGCGGTTCCTGATATACTTAAAAATGATGCAATTAGAGCAGAAGATATAACTTATAATGGTGATTTAAAGAAAAAATTTTAAAATAAGATATTTTCTACATGTTATGGCTTTATTTGTCTCTTCAAGAAAGTTGTTTAAAACTAAAAATATTCCATAATTGAAAGTTTATAATGCTTATCTATTTTACATGCTAGATGAAGTAAAGATAATGGCTAAATGGTAGATTTATGACTATAATCATCTGTATCTTACAAGTTTTGTCTATGCTGTTATCGCTTGGCTTATCTACGCATGTTGTGTGCTTGCTTACCCTGCAAGTTTTTCATTTATAAAATCAAATAATGATATTTGCTTAATAGGTTTTTTACACTTAATTATATCATCTGTTTTATTTAGTATTTGATTTTTAACTTGTTTAGCTATCTCTTCTACCATTGGTATAACTATTGAATTACCAATTCTATTATATAGTTTAGCTTTTGAGCCAACTAATTTAAAATCATCTTCAAAGCCCATCAACCTATAGCACTCTTTCAAAGTAAGTTTTCTAACTTTTCTATTATGATATACAAAATATCTTCCTGATGATTCTTGAGATGATAATGTTGGATGAGTACCATTTGATGAATATATTCTATTTGGTTGTTTGTGAACTCTTGATAAATGCAAAGTATCTGGTCTTGTACCTTTTGTTCTTATTTTCTTATTTCTATATCCTGCAAAAATTAGTCCTGATGATTGTTTTTTTTGATTCTCAATAATGGTATAATCATTTTCTTCTAAATATTCTATTTGTCCGTTATCATCTTCTAAAATATCTTTTATATAAATTGGTTCTTGCGTAGCTAGCTTATTAAAATCAAATTTTATTCCATTTAATGAACCTACAATAATTGTTCGTTCTCTATTTTGTGGTACGCCAAAATCTTTAGCATTTAATACTTTCCAACTCGTTGTATATCCTAATTCGTTTAAAGCATTTAAAACAACTTTTAAAGTATTTCCATTATCATGACTTTTAAAATGCTTAACATTTTCTAAAACAATAGCCTTTGGCTTTTTTTCTTTTAATATTCTCTGGATATCAAAAAACAGTGTTCCCCTAGTGTCGTTAAAACCCTTTTTCTCTCCTGCAATACTAAAAGGCTGACACGGAAAACCTGCCAATAAAATATCATGATTTGGTATCTCTTTTTCATCTATTTTAGTTATATCTTTAAACACTGTTTCATTATAATTAGCATGATACATTTCTCCTGCATGTTCATCTATTTCTGAACTAAATACACAGTTAAATTCGTTTTTTTCAAAACCTGTTCTAAAACCACCAATACCTGCAAACAGATCAATAAAATTATAACTCACGATTTAATCCTAAAGTTAATTCATTCCATTTTTGCTTATGAATTGCTTTTAATTCATCGTCAATATTTATTAACTCAGAATATGAATTATAAAAAACTTCTAAATCAGTAATAAGTCTCATATAATATTTTAATGTTGCCATAATGCCATTTACAATTATTTGACATCCATGCTCTTCTTTTACCTCTTGAATAATTTTATTTATCTCTTCTGCATCTTCTTGTTTAATTTCATAATACGATAAAATATAATATCTTTTAGGATTATATTTTATGACTTTTTCTTTAGCTATTCTAAGTATATTTGTATCTATAGGCTTATCTAATTTTATCTCTATTGCTTCAAATAGTTCATCATTACTAAATATTTCAATATCTCCTGCACTTTTAGATGTTTTATCACTTGCAGTGCGACTACCTAATGGTTTTAAAGTACAATTGTCATATCTTGATATTTCATTTATGATAATTTTATAAATTGAATAAAAAGCTAAAACTGGTAATTTTGAACCATAAGAAGTTTCATAATTAAATTTAAATTGTTTATCTAATAAGTTTATAATTTTAATGATTGTTAATTTATCAGGATTTTCTAATGGTTGGATTTCAATTTTATTTTCTTCTTGTATTTTAATTACTTGCTTAAAAAGTTCCACTAGAATAAATTTAGGATTTATATTATTTACTTGAATTTTATCAACAAGTTCTAAAAAGGCTTTTTTTACTTTTTTATCACTGATTTTACCATTATAATCTAATGTGTAAGGAAATGGTTGCTCTAATGAACGAGTAAGCCATCCACTTTCTGCCATAGATGGTAAACCTATCTCTTTTAAAGTTGGAGTAACATGATGTGTGTCCATACTTCTACCAGAAAAACCATTTTCTAGTTGTGCTTGATGTATTCTTATATCTTGTTCTGAATGTTTTATTTTATAAATTGATAAAGCTACTAGAACGGTAAAGACACCTTTTTGATTAAAGCATTTAGTTGCTATTATTTCAATATTTTCTAGGATTTCTTGAGTTAGTTTTTTTGAATAATTTTTATTCTTTTTTGCTTCATCGTAAATTGATATAAGTAATTCTTTATATTCCATGTAGTTCAACCTTTATTTATATTTTTGATAATCATAAGCACTGTAACCCTCCCCTTAAACCAACCAAGCTTAAACAGAATAATTCATCTCTAAATTGTACTTATTTAAATATTCAGTAGGACTTAACTTTCCTAAAACTGCATGTGGTCTATGATGATTATAGTCATCAATCCACTCTTTAACCATTATCTTTACTTCATCTAGCGTGTAAAATAGATAAGCATTAAAAAATTCTCTACGCATAGATCCATTAAATCTCTCAACTCTTGAGTTTCTATGCGTTCCGAAGCTGGAGCTTGGGAGTTTCCACCTTTAAAATCACTTAAAATAATAAGATTATTTCATTTTTCAACCTCTTTACTTTGAGTGAATTTCAAGTATCTATACTCATCATATTGTTCATCATTTTCATAAAGTGAGTGTGCCAATAATATCATCTTTCTCATTACACTATCTGAGCCAGTGATTTTGCTTTACCTCTTTCGACCAATCTATCATAAGTTAATTTCATCTCTT
The DNA here is from genome assembly GCA_016735235.1 of Sulfurospirillum sp. Taxonomy (GTDB): domain Bacteria; phylum Campylobacterota; class Campylobacteria; order Campylobacterales; family Sulfurospirillaceae; genus Sulfurospirillum_A. The sequence goes on from JAERRW010000070.1 coordinate 23,506, forward strand.
TATTATGCTGTATGGCTGCCATTGTTGGCATAAAAAGTATGGCTCTAACAAGAGATAACCCTTGTTTCGAAATCCTCTCTTTATGCTGTACAGATGTACCAGAACTTCTTTGTATTGGATCAAGTCCGCATAAGGCTGTAATATGTTGTCTTGATGCATTTGGGTACCTTAAAAATAGATATAAAAGTATGATAGCACTCTTCTCTCCTACTCCTTTGATGGTAATGATATTATCATAAGCTTTTTTATACTTTTCATTAGAGTTTATAATCTCCATTGTTTTGCTAATTATATCAACTTGTTCTAGTTGAATATTCGTAATTTTTTTCTCAACTTGCTTAAGAACAAATTTATCTTCTAGGTTAAATGTGGCAGCCTCAAGATAATTTTTATCTCTTATTTCATCTTTTACAAGGCTTTGATAGTATTTGACATAAGAGCGTATCTGATGGGCTTTAGCATCCCTTGATGGTATCTTAATATCTTCATCATTTGCTTATAACATGCATCTTTGACAACATTCTAGCATCTACTATATCTGTCTTGCTTCTATTTTTTACAACTTTAGAAAAAGACGCACTTTGATATGCCCCAACTTTAAAGCATTTTACACTCTTTAACTCTGCAAAATACTCTAGATATG
>JAERRW010000023.1 GCA_016735235.1 Sulfurospirillum sp.
ATTAATCCAGTCCATAAGAAGGTGGGACTTAACACATAATCAGCTGATAAAAATTTATTTGGCTGAATAAAACCTATTAATCCATCAACTTTTGTAAGTTTCAATGCTAATTCATTAAATAATACATATAAATCATATTGTTTATATGCTACGAAATATTTTTTATCATAAAGCTCTCTATCTTCTTTTGGTAATGCTGTGTTTCTAACATACGGAGGATTGCCAATAACTACATCAAAACTTTCTTCTTCAAAAGGCATTTCTAAAAGAGAGTTAGCACAAAGTATCTTATCGGCTAATTTAGTAAGCTCTCTTCCCTTACTCGCTGTTCTCAACCATAAAGAGAGTTTTGCTATCTCAACTGCATCTTCATTTATATCTACACCATAAAGATTATTCTCTAAGATTGACTTTTCTATCTCATAGTAAGCCGTTATATCTCCCATAATTGCTAAATTTTTCTGCAATATTTGGTGTTCGGCTATCAGGAAGTCTAAGGCTTGATTTAAAAATGCTCCACTTCCACAAGCTGGATCAAGGATTTTTAGGTTAAGCAGCCAGTTTTTATACTCTTCTAAACTCTCTTTTTGTATTTGTTCTTTTTTAGTTGGTTTCTTTGAGTTTTTTGGTGCTGATATATCTATGAGTTTTAGTTTTTCTTTTTTATCATTGCAGAGTTTTCCAAGGGTGTTATATACTATATATTTTGTGATATATTCAGGGGTATAAAATACACCATCTTTTTTTCTTTTAGATTTTTTACTGTCAAACTCTGTATCATTGATTGAAGCATTTATCTCTTCTAAATCTGTCAATGACTGCTCAAAAATATGTCCTAAAATATTAACACTAACATCACTCATAAAATCATAATTGCTTAATGTTTGTACTTCAATATCAAGAATAGTATCATCTATGATTAAGTTATCAAGTATTTTATCTACTGCGAACAGACCTCCGTTATATCTAGGAATATTTAGTTTTTTATTTCCTTTGTTTATAGCATCAAAATATAGTTTGTAATAGTCATACATATTTTTATCACAAAAACCATCATTTTGGTGTCTCTCTCTAATCTCTTTGATTGTATTTGCTGTTAATAGTCCCCTATCCTCAGCAAAGAGTATAAAAATTATTCGGTCACATAACTTTTGAGTAAGTCGAAGAAGTAATGTTTTATCAAGAGTGTTGTTTTTAACTAAATTTTCAAACAAATGTGTTCTAAAAAGTGAGAAATCTTTATAAAGCTTATGTGATATATCTTTTTCAAATGAAGCAGACTTATCTTTTAATATTATTGGAATATCTTTTTTAATACTTTCATATGATAAAAGTAAGTGAAGTTCTTTAAATTCATCATAATCAAGATTAAAAAGTGAAAACTTTTCATAAGCTGTGCTTTTGTCAAAGTAGAATCTTAATTCGTCAAAGTTTGAGATAATTACATACTTTGCATTTGAATGTTGTGTTAAATACCAAAATGCTTGTTGTCGAACTTTATCAAGGTTTTTAGTGTCCTGTGCTTTTAGTTCTATAATACCTATGACTTTTTTATCTACATATATAACACCATCAGCTTTTTTACCGTCAGTTTCGTTCTTCTTTTCTCTCTCAAGGTTAAAATCATTAGGATTTGTGCTATTGAGAGCATAGCCTAAACAGTTTTCAAAAATATCTTTTAAAAATCCATCTTGATATTTCTCTTCTTTAACTCTTTTAATAAAATCAATTTTAGATACATACTTTTGATATTCTGCCCATCTAAGAGCTATAGCACTTTCATCTTGCTTGATACTTTTTAAAACTGATTTTTGGAATATTGCCAATTTGATAATACCTTGAATATTATTTTTTGTATTTTATCTAAATTAAAGTAAAGAAATACCATAAATCAAGTTATGTTAAAAAATTATTCTGCTACAATCTTAAATATTTTATGGACTTATAATGCCAATTTGCACTAATTTCACTGGTTTGATTTTAGAGGTTAATTATAATAATAGTTTATTTAAACCAATCTCTTTAGCCAAATATTTACCTGTATAACTTCCACTTTTTTTGTAATTTTTTGCCACATGTAAAGGAGTTCCAATATCTACGATTTGTCCGCCATAACTTCCTCCTTCTGGCCCCATATCTATAAGATAATCACAATTTTTGATAATATCCATATTGTGTTCTATCACCAATACAGAGTTACCTAGTTCGGTTAAATGGTGTAGTACTTTTGTAAGTCTATCTACATCAGCAAAATGTAAACCAGTTGTAGGCTCATCTAATATATAAAGAGTATTTCCAGTATCGCATTTGCTTAACTCTTTGCCTAGTTTAATTCTTTGTGCTTCTCCACCACTTAGGGTTACTGCATTTTGTCCAAGTGTTATGTAGCCTAGTCCAACATCACTTAAAGTTGTAAGTTTTTGATTAATTTTTGGGATAGCTTTAAAAAATTCTAATGCTTCATCTACACTCATATTAAGTGTGTCTGCTATTGATTTACTTTTATATTTTATCTCCAAAGTTTGGGCATTATAGCGTGTTCCATTACAAGAATCGCACTTTACCATAATATCTGGTAAAAAGTGCATCTCTATTTTTATTTCACCTTCTCCTCGACACTTTTCACAGCGTCCACCTTTAACATTAAATGAAAATCTACCTATTCTATATCCACGAAGCATAGCCTCTTTTGTTTTTGAAAAAAGTGTTCTTATCTCATCCATTGCACCTGTATATGTTGCTGGGTTACTTCTTGGAGTTCGTCCTATTGGGCTTTGATCAAGATATATTACTTTATCTAAATGCTCTAATCCATGACACTCTATACCATCAATTTTTTTTACTTTTCTTGCACGATTTAGTAACTCTTTGGCAACGGGAAGAAGGGTTTGAAGTATGAGTGAACTTTTACCACTTCCACTTACTCCTGTAATGCCAACTAAATTGCGTAAAGGAATCTTTACATCTAAATTCACAATATTGTTTACATTTACATTGTTTAATTCTATCCACTCTTTTTGCTCTCTATCCTCTTTATAGTCAATAGTTTTTTCACCATTTATATATTTAGCAGTTAAAGTGCCACTTTTTTTCATATCTTTAAAAGTTCCTGCAAAAACAATCTCACCACCAAACTTACCTGCTTTTGGTCCAATGTCTACTATGAAATCGCTTGATTCTATAGTCTTTTTATCGTGTTCTACTACTATTACACTGTTTCCTTTTTTTTGCAGACTTCTTAAAGTACTAATAAGTTTTATAGTATCTCTCTCATGAAGACCAATGCTAGGCTCATCTAATACATACATAACTCCAGTTAAACCACTACCAATTTGTGAAGCTATACGAATTCTTTGTGCTTCTCCACCGCTAATTGTTCTTGCATCTCGTCCTAGAGTAATATACCCAAGTCCAACATTAAATAAAAAGAAAAGTCTCTCTCTTATCTCTTTTAAAACAGATGCAGCGATTAAGTGTTCTTGCTTATTCATATAATCAAAATTCTTCTCATCTTTAAAAAATTTCAATGTTTTATCTATAGGCATGTCAAGTATATCGCCTATATTTCTTGAAGCAACATGTACTGCTAGACTCTCCTGTTTTAACCTATGGGCAGAGCATCTATCGCAACTTTTTTCACTCATATAATCGCCGAGATCTTTTTCATCTTTTAACATGTTGTAGGCTATTTTTACAACACCTTCCCATCTTCTTTTAAGTGAATGACGCTTCCATGTAAACTTTGCTTCTTCAACTCCACCATGAAATATTGCTTTTTGCTCATGTTCTTCTAACTCTTCAAAAGGTCTATTTATATCTATATTTGCAGCTTTACAGTAACCTTTTAAAAACTTTGCATAGTATCCTTTATTGAAACCATAAAATAGTTTTATAGCTCCACCATCAACTGTTTTATGTTTATCTATTATCTTTTTTAAATCTAATGTATATCTAATACCTAAACCATCGCAAATAGGACAAGCACCTTTAGGTGAATTAAATGAAAAAGAGAGTGGCTCAAGTGGCTCAAAACTTATTTTGCAATCAAAACAAGCGAGATGTTCCGAATAGTGTATATGCGGACTCTCTAAGCCTATCTCTTTGTTATTCAAAATATCTAACTCTACCTCTCCATAACTCTCATTCAAAGACTTCTCTATGTCGCTAGCAATTCTCTCTTTATTGTCCTCTTTTATTATAACTCTATCTATGATTACTTTTATAGTATGTTTTTTTGTTTTACTTAGTTTAACTTCTTCATCGAGACGAACCACCACACCATCTATCATGGCGCGTACATATCCTTTGTGGCGAAGAGACTCTATCATGTCAGCAAACGAACCTTTTTTTTCACGAACTAGTGGACTCATGATGACTAGCTTTGCACCAATAGGGAGCTTTAAGACTTCACCTATAATATCTGCTCCACTCATTTTTGATATTGGTTTACCGCACTTATGGCAATGCTGTTTTCCTACACGAGCAAATAGAAGTCGCATGTAGTCATATATTTCTGTTATAGTTCCTACCGTTGAGCGTGGATTTTTACTTGTTGTTTTTTGGTCTATAGCAATTGCGGGAGTTAATCCTTCGATGCGTTCAACATCTGGTTTTCCGACACGATCTAAAAACTGCCTTGCATAACTTGAAAGCGATTCTATGTATCGTCTTTGTCCCTCTGCATAGAGTGTATCAAACGCTAATGTTGATTTTCCACTTCCGCTAAGACCTGTAAAAACCACTAATTTATTTTTTGGAATTTCTAAATTTATTTTTTTTAGATTATTCTCATTTGCTCCAGTTATAATAATTTTATTCACTTATTTTCCTAAAAATATAATTTATTTATAGTCATAATTAAAATGACAATATAGAGACCTAAAAGCAGTGCTTTATGGTTTTTCTCGTCTATCTTGTAAGATGATTTTATGCCTAAAAATACACCAAAAAGGGAACTTATACCAACTATCATTCCAACCCTATAATCTATATAACTAAACTGTGAAATACTAATAATGCCCGATACGGATGAAAAAACTATAAAAAATAGGCTCATTGAAACAGCTTTTTTTATATCGTAGTTTAAAAATCCAACTAAAATAGGAGTCAAAAATAGTCCTCCTCCAATTCCAACACTTATAGCAATTAATCCAACAAACACACCTATGCTAAAAAGTAAAACTTTTGATTTTATCTCTGGTTTATCTGATTGCGAAGATGATTTAAAAAACTTCAAAATTGATAAACATATAGAAAATACAAATATATTTGAGAGCGTCATAGATGATAAATAGTTAATTAAAAAACCACTTCCTTGAGCACCTAAAAACCCACCAATACCTAAAACTAGCCCATCTTTTATGGAAAATGTACCTTTTTTTAGATTTAAATATGAGCCAAATATTGAACTAAAAACCATCTGCATAACAGATATACCTATAGCATATTTGATGCTAAATCCTAAGTACATAAGTGCAGGAACAAGCAATGCTCCTCCACCAATTCCAAATAGACCAGACATAAAGCCTACGGTCAAACCAATTAACAATAGTTCATATAGCAAACTAATTTCTCTTTTTTATAAATTTTATGATATCCATAATTAAATTTCTTTAAAATATGATAAAATACTATTGTACTTAATTTGTTATTTAATTAACTTAAACTATAATAGATAATCCTTTTTAATGGCAAAAATGATAGCTACAAAAGAGAGTAATATAAATAATTTAAAATTCTGCATTTAAAAGTAGCTAAAAAGGTTATAAGTTGAATAAAAAAGATAAAAAATATTTAGAAGAGAAACTATTAAGTGGTTACGAAAACCTTCTGGATATAAATGTTGATTTCATCTCTGAACTTGGTACTACAGTTTTAAACATAAGAGAGCTTTTAAAACTAAAAGATGGTTCTATTATAGACTTAAAAAAACCAGCTGGAGAGAGTGTTGAACTATTTGTGAACAGTAAAATATTTGGAAAAGGAGAAGTCATGGTTTATGAAAAAAACTTGGCAATTCGTATTAATGAGATATTGGATTCAAAAACGGTAATTCAATACTTTAAAAAAGAGCTTTAATGAAACATGTATTTATATCTATGATTTTAGTACTGTTTGCAAATGGTACTAATTTACTAACTCACAATATATATGAAAGAACTGATAGAGTTGATGTAATGTTGTCCTTTGACTCACCTTATGAAGGAGAAATATCACAAAAAAGAGGAGCAAATACTACAACTTTAACTCTTAGCGATTTGACATATGATAAACTTATTGAAAATAATATTAACTCAACCATACTGCAAGATATAATAATACAATCGAGTGAAAATCATGTAAATGTAACACTTAAAAGTAAAAATCCAATTACTGTTATAGCGTCAAAAACTGTTGATGGTTTTGGGCTTAGAATTCGAACAAAGCCATTAGCGGAAATTCAAAATAACCAAATAGAACAAAAAACTCCAATAACTACCAAAGTCCATGAAGACTTAATAGATGAAAGATACATCAGTGTTATACTGGTTCTCTCTGTTCTAATACTTTTTATGCTATGGCTAAGAAAAAAAGTGACTAAAAAAGGTAGTGAATTAAAAAATCAAAAATCATGGTTATTTAAATCAAACAGTAGTCATTTAGCTAGTGAAAAGGTTAATATACTCCATCAAAAACCATTAGATAATAGCAACAGTGTTGTTCTTTTAGAATTTCAAGATAAAAAGTATTTAGTTATGACCGGAGCTTCTAACTTACTTCTAGAAAAATTTTCAAAAGATGATATAAAAGATGATTCGGACTTTGAAAAAGCTTTTGAAGATAATAGAAAAAAATTAGATGAATACCTAAAAATACAACAAAAAGACAAAAGTGAAAATGACTACAGAAGTAAACTAGAGAGAGATTAAAAAAGGGTTTAAATTAACAATAAAATAGATGAAAAGAGTATACGATCAAGATACATAAGAGGACTTGAAAAATTTACAAAAAGTAACATATCTTATCTAAAAAATCCAGAATTCAAATTTGAAATTTTTCAACAAAAAGTTAAAAAAACATTTGAAGTACTTAAAAAAATAGAATCAATAAGACTCGATATGGCTTATCCTATAGCACTAGAGAGTTATGTAAATCTTATTTTAAATGTACTACATGTGTTTGAATTAAAAAAAGATAAAAAAAAAGAGTTGCAAGTTAAACTTCTCAAAGAAGCAAATATTCTACACAAAAAGAAAAATGAAACTCAATATAAAAAAAATAAGCACAAAAAAAGTAGTTTTAGTGATGGCTATTAAAAAACTGCACAACATGTAACATCACAAAAAAATCAAATCAATTAATCTCATCTCTTATTTAGTAAATGGTGTCAAGAGGGGGACTCGAACCCTCGACCTCCGGCTTATGAGACCAGCGCTCTAACCAGCTGAGCTACCTTGACATATTATAAGGGCGAATTATACATTTTTGAAACTTACAAATTTGTTAATCTAGTAGATTTATAGCCTGCCAACCAAAATTCAACCCTGAATTGCAATTTTCTAAAATTTAAAAAATATAAAATTGCCATCAATTTGGTTGTTATCATATGAAAATAATATTTCTTTTAATACCGAATTAAATCTAAATTTAATACAATACTTATTAAATTAATTGCTAAAAGTGAAAATGATATTGACAATAATAATGTCATAGAAAAAGGAAACCTATTGTCACAAGAAAATAACAAAGATTTTGAACAAGCACTTTTTAAAACAGCAGATAAACTAAGAAAAAACATAGATGCAGCCGAATATAAAAATGTAGTGCTAGGGCTTATCTTTTTAAAATATATTTCTGATTCATTTCAAGAGTTATACGATAAATTAAAAGCAAATGACTCTTCTGATGCAGAAGATAGAGATGAGTATATAGCTGAAAATTGTTTTTTTGTACCAAAAGAATCAAGATGGTCTAAACTTCAAGCCAAAGCAAAACTTCCTGAAATTGGTGTAAATATAGATGATGCTATGGGTGCTATCGAAAAAGAGAACAGAGAGCTTAAAAATGTACTTCCAAAGGTATATGGAAAAGCAAATCTTGATAAAGCTTCATTGGGGCAGCTCATAGATGTGATATCTGATATAGAACTAAAAGCTCAAAGTGAGAGTTCTAAAGACCTGCTTGGTCGTGTTTATGAGTACTTTTTAGGCGAATTTGCCAATGCAGAGGGCAAAAAAGGTGGGCAGTTTTATACTCCAAAATCTATAGTTGAACTTATGGTTAAGATGATACGACCCCAAAAAGGTAGAGTTTATGACCCTGCATGTGGTAGTGGTGGTATGTTTGTGATGAGTGAAAAGTTTATAGAAAACACAATCGGCGGAAATGTACAAGATATAACTATCTACGGACAAGAATCAAACCAAACCACTTGGAAACTATCTCGTATGAACCTTGCCATCAGAAATATAAACTCCAAATTTGTAGCTTGGAACACAGAGGGAACATTTTTAAAAGATGCTCACCCTGACTTAAAAGCAAACTTTATCTTAGCAAATCCACCATTTAACCAATCAGAATGGGGAGCAGACATACTAAGCGATGATGGAAGATGGAGATACGGAACTCCACCAAACGGCAATGCAAACTTCGCTTGGATGCAGCATATGATTTATCATCTTGCAACCGATGGTGTGATGGCAACAGTTTTATCAAATGGCTCTTTAAGCACACAGACAAGTGGTGAGGGGGTTATAAGAGAAAAGATAGTTAGAGATAATCTCGTGGAGTGTATCATCGCCCTACCTAAACAACTTTTTTATAACACAGGGATACCCGCAACAATCTGGATACTAAGAAGAGGTAGAGAAGCTAACAATAACAAAACTCTTTTTATAGATGCTTCAGAGATGGGATACATGAAAACAAGAGTTCATAGAGATTTTACAGCCGATGACATGCAACTAATAGAGAAAACTTACCAAAACTACAAAGATAATAAAAACTATGAAGATATAAAAGGGTTTTGCAACTCTGCATGTATGGAAGATATACAAAAGCATAATTTTGTTTTAACCCCTGGGCGATATGTGGGAATTGCTGACGAAGAGGATGACGGAGTACCTTTTGAAGATAAGATGAATGATTTGACCACTCTGCTTTCACAACAGATAAAACAAGAAAAAGTTCTTGATGATGACATGAGAGAGCAGTTAAAAAGAGTAGGTTTTACGATATGAGTCAAGTATATGATAAGTGGAATGAAGTTAAAAAACAAGTTAATTGTAAAAATAGAAATCTTAGTATAAAAGTAAGAGAGATATTTTGGGTCAAAATAGGACAAAATATAGGTGATGAAGAGTATGGAAAAGGTGAAATATTTTCAAGACCTGTTTTAGTCATAAGAGATTTTACTAAAGATTTATTTCTTGGTGTACCTTTGACAACATCTATTAAAAATAATGATTATTTTCACCATTTTGAATTTAATACAAAAAAAGGTTCATCATCAAATAGTGCTATGCTGTTACAGTTAAAAGCTTTTAGTAAAAAAGAATTACAAATAAAATTGGTAAAATAAATATAGAAGATTTTAGTAAAATTCAAGAAAAAATAGTGAAGTTAATTATTCCCACTTAAAAAAGTGGGTGTTCCGTTAGGAAAATTGTAATAGCATTATAGCAATATATAGATTTAGAAGTCAAGGGAGTAAAGATATGAAAATTGAAGACATGATAGAGCAGCTAAAAAGAATAGGAATGATTTCCAAAGATGATTTTACTAAATTGAAAAGAAATTTGAAAGAGTTGCTAAATGTATAAATTTTCTCCCCCTAGAAAAACTAAGGGGCATCCCGAAGGCAATTGTATTGTTATTATACCTGAAACTATTTTAAATGTCAAAGAGGTTTTGAGATGAGCGATTTAATAAATAACACTTACTCAAAATCACAGACAGTGTCTGCGATTTTTCAACTTAGCTACTCGCACTATATATTTTTGACAATTCTTCCAAACAAAGAGGAGTTTAAAAAGATTTTGGAGAGTTGTGATGAGTGAGTTGCCTAGTGGGTGGAGAGAGACTATACTTGGAGAAGTTGCAACAATAATTAATGGTGGTACACCATCTACAAAAAATATATCTTACTGGGGAGATGATATATCTTGGATAACACCAAAAGATTTATCAAGGCAAAAAACTAAATATATAAATAAAGGAGAAAAAAGTATTACTACAATAGGCTTAGAAAAATCATCAGCAAGATTATTGCCTAGAAATACAATACTTTTTACTTCAAGAGCACCAATCGGTTATGTAACAATAGCAAAACAAAAACTTACAACTAATCAAGGATTCAAAAATATTATTACAGATGAAATAAATACACATTTTATCTTTATGTACTATTGGTTAATAAATAATGCACCCTACATTGAAAAACAATCTTCAGGATCTACTTTTAGTGAAGCTTCTACATCGCTAATGAAAAGTTTAAACATAAAATTACCGTCAATAAAAGAACAAAAAGCAATAGCAAATATTCTATCTTCTTTTGATAATAAAATAGAACTTTTAAAAGAACAAAACAGAACCTTGGAAACTTTGAGCCAAACTATTTTTAAAGAGTGGTTTGTTGATTTTAATTATCCTAATGCTACTGGCGAGATGATTCATAGTGAGATTGGGAATATTCCTAAAGGGTGGAGAGTTGGGAAGGTTAAAGATATTGTTAATATTTATGATTCTAAAAGAATCCCTTTATCGGCAAGAGAAAGAGAACAAATAAAAGGCATATACCCATATCACGGTGCAACAAAAATAATGGATTATATAGATAAGTATATATTTGATGGTACTTATTTGTTATTAGCAGAAGATGGTTCTGTAATAGATGATAATGGATATCCAATTTTACAGTATGTTTGGGGTAAATTTTGGGTAAATAACCATACTCATATTTTACAAGGTAAAAATGGGTTTTCTACAGAATTATTATATGTTTTATTTAAAAAGAGTAAAGTTGCTAGTATTGTTAATGGAGCAGTTCAATTAAAAATCAATCAAACTAATTTATTAAAGTATTGTGTGTTGATAGCTAATGATGTAGTGTTGAGTAACTTTAATAATTTAATTAAACCAATATTTAAAAAAATAAAAAATAATTCTTCCCAAATCCAAACCCTACAAAAAACAAGAGATACACTTCTTCCAAAACTAATGAGTGGCAAACTAAGGGTAAAGGGGTTTGAAGATGACTAAATTTTTACTATATAAAGCAGAAAATCAAGATATAAAAGTTGATGTTTTGATAGAAGATGAAACAGTATGGCTAAGTATGGAGCA
>JAERRW010000081.1 GCA_016735235.1 Sulfurospirillum sp.
ATCTGTGTCCTCCATACCCGCCATACTGCCCTTGTATCTGTGTCCTCTGTATCCCCCATACTGCCCTTGTATCTGTGTGTCCTCTGTATCCTCCATATTTATTGTTACTGTTTTAAAAAAACATAATTATAAATATTCTTTTGGCAGACAATCAAGAATACATCGAATAGAAAAAGAATATATAAAATTACCAATAAAAAACAATAAACCAGATTTCAAATACATGGAAAATTATATAAAATCCTTGAAATATTCGGCATCAATAGGACTTGTTCCTTGCAAAGATGATAGTTAGTTTGTATCACTTCTCTATGCTTTAGCATAAGCTTCAGTAGAGTGTGAATTTGTAAGGGACTTGTTCCTTGCAAAAATGATAGTTAAATAAGAAAGGATCTATATTGATAAAAGTCGCTTCAGGTAAATCAACCACTCCAAAGGCAAAACTCTTAGATGAGTTTAATGCTTCTATTTTGTTCGATAAAGAGCTTTACATGCAAGACATAGAGGGCTCAATTGCACATGTGAAGATGTTAGAAAAACAGAAAATTATCTCATTAGAAGCAAAGGAAAAAATAATATATGGTTTACATGTAATTCAAAGTGAGATAGAAAATGGAGAGTATATTTTTGATATAGCAGATGAAGATATACACATGTCCATAGAGAGACGCTTGAGTGATATTATAGGCGATGATGCAAAAAGAGTGCATACTGCAAGAAGTAGAAATGATCAAGTAGCACTTGATTTTAGAATGTATGTTTTAAAAAGCAATAATGAAATTATAAAACTTTTGGTTGATTTGCAAAGAGTGTTGATAGCCATTGCTAGCAAACATACAAAAACACTTTTACCAGGCATGACACACTTACAACATGCACAACCCATAAATTTTGCTTATCACATGTTAGCGTATCTTTGCATGTTTAAAAGAGACATAGAAAGATTTGAAGATTCACATAAAAGAAACAATATTTCACCTATAGGTTGCGCGGCACTTGCTGGTAGTCCATATCCAACCAATAGAGAGTATGAAGCAGAGCTTTTGGGTTTTGATAGTGTGAGTGTTAATTGTTTAGATACTGTAAGTGATAGGGATTTTGCACTTGAAATTCTTTTCAATATATCTACCATGATGATGCATGTCTCTCGTTTTTGTGAAGAGATAGTTCTTTGGAGCAGTAGTGAGTTTGGATTTGTTGAGCTTAGCGATGAATATAGCACAAGTAGCTCCATTATGCCTCAAAAGAAAAATCCTGATGTTCCAGAATTATTGCGTGGTAAAACAGGACGAGTGAATGGGAACTTAATAGCATTATTGACAGTTTTAAAGGGTTTGCCTTTAGCGTACAATAAAGACATGCAAGAGGACAAAGAGGGTGTTTTTGATAGTGTAAAAACAGCAAAAATTTCAATTAAAATTTTAGCAGAAGTTTTAAAAAGTATGAAAATTAACAAAGAAAACATGTTAAAAGCAACTAAAAAAGGGCATCTTAGTGCTACTGATTTAGCAGATTATTTAACATTGAATTGCGAATATACTTTTAGAGATGCTTATAGATTAACAGGCGAAGTTGTCTCTTATGCAGAAGAGATCAACAAAGACATAAGCGAATTAACTTTAAAAGAACTCCACAAGTTTGAACCAAGTATAAAAGAGAGTATAATAAACACTCTTCAGCCACAATTTTCCATGAATGCAAGAAATTCTCAAGGCGGAACATCAACATGTAGTACATTGACTCAACTAAAATATTTTGAAAGGTGGATATCTAAAAGATTGGTAGACTAGATAAAGTTTTTGGAGTTGCTATCACTAAGATGACCCCAACTAAGCTTTGCTCCACCTAGAAGATGGAAGTGTAAGTGCATTACTTCTTGTCCGCCATCACTACCATTATTTGTAATCAATCTGTAGCCACTTTTATCTAAACCCAATAAAGTTGCTACTTTTTGAGTAAAAGAGGTTAAGCCTGCCATTGTTTTTGGGCTTACTTCTTGAAAATTTTTAATTTTAATTTTAGGAATTATTAGTATATGAATTGGTGCTTTTGGATTTATGTCATGAAAAGCTAAAAAATCATCATTTTCCATCACTTTATTACAAGAAATTTCACCGTCTATCATTTTACTAAATATGCTCATTTTATTCTCCTCGTTTTATCTATAGTATTATTTTATCTAAAATTTTCTATTTTATACATTTTAATCATTAATATTATTGCACTCAATATTTTATAAGACTATATTCGATAAAATTCTATATTTATAATATAAAAGGAGCAGAATTGATGAAAAGAAATTTAATTTTAACAATAATTTTAATGTTGAGTAGCACAATTTTAGTTGCAAATGATAGACAAGAGTGGTTTATTGGTGGTGAGTTTGGTGGCATGGATTCTGGAAAAAAAGAGATAAATGCAGGAAAAAGTAATGATGATTTTTTTAAACCAACTTATGAATCAATAAAATTTGGTAAACGTGACAGTAGTGGGCGTCTTTATGGTTTGTATACTTATCAGAATGAAAAAGAGAATATATCAAGTAGCTCATTGGGCATTGGTTATGATTATATACCTAAAATTTCAGAAAAACTTTCACCATTTATTGGTATTCAAATAATGCATACTATGTTAGAAATTAACGATAGTGAGTATGAATCAGCAGGAATTGATCAATTAGTTGGAGTTAGTTTTGGAGTAGGCGGAGGTGCAATATATCCTATAAATTACAATACTGAAATTGAACTTGGTATTCGATATGTCTTTAATACACTTGAAGATTCAGGCGAAAATAATGGGGTTTCAAAAGAGATAAAATTAGAAAACGGTACCCAATACTATCTAGGATTGAATTATAAATTTTAGGACTATGGTATTGCTTGATATACAAACAAGATAAAAAACTATCAACTTTGCAAGCGTTGATACTCGCTTGCAACTATTTAAAAATTTCTAATTTAACCACTTTATAATCAACTTTTGATTAAAATAGATAAATTTTGCTTGACTTGTTTAATTAAGAAGGAGAAATAGTTGGATGAAAAATCTATAAAATCTTGTAACTCTTTGAGTGAACTTGAAAAATTGAGAGTTTCAATATTTGGTAAAAAAGGCTACTTTGTAGGACAATTTGCAAAGATGAAAACAGTAGCAGATAAAGAGAAAAAAAATTTTGCACAAAAACTAAATAAGGATAAAGAGTATTTTTTAAATCTTTTAAATAGTAAAAAAATGCAATTAGAATCACAAGCCATAGCTATAGAGATGAAAAAAGATAGGGTTGATGTAACTTTGTTTAACTCCACTAGTGAAGCAGGAGCATTACATCCCGTCATGGACACTATGGATAAAATAATAGAGTATTTTGTCAGTATGAATTTCTCTATAGAAGAGGGTCCTTTGGTAGAGGATGATTTTCATAATTTTGAAGCACTAAATCTTCCTAAACATCATCCCGCTCGTGACATGCAAGATACATTTTATTTTGAAGATAACATGTTACTTCGTACTCACACTAGCCCAGTTCAAATTAGAACAATGCTTAAAACAGACCCTCCAATTCGTATGATTTGTCCGGGTGCTGTTTTTAGAAGAGATTATGATTTAACTCATACTCCTATGTTTCATCAAGTTGAAGGACTTGTTGTTGGCAAGAGTGGTGAAATCTCATTTGCAAATCTAAAATATATTTTAAAAGATTTTTTAAAATACATGTTTGGTGAAGTTGAAGTTCGTTTTCGCCCATCTTTTTTCCCTTTTACAGAACCAAGTACAGAGGTAGACATAAGTTGCATTTTTTGTAAAGGCAAAGGATGTCGTGTATGTTCTCATACGGGCTGGCTAGAAGTTTTAGGTAGCGGATGTGTTCATGAAAATGTTTTCAAAGCTGTTAATTATAAAGATGTTAGTGGATATGCCTTTGGTCTTGGTGTAGAGAGATTTGCAATGCTTCTGCATAAAATACCAGATCTTCGCTCTTTATTTGAGGGCGATTTAAGACTATTGGAGCAATTTAGATGATATTAACAAGAGCATGGCTAAGTGAGTGGATAAATTTACAAGACATAACTTCAGAAGATATTTGTAGCACACTCAATACAATAGGGCTTGAAGTAGATAGTTTAAAAAAGATTAGAGTACCAAAAAATATAGTAGTTGGAAAAATACTTACATGTGAAAAACATCCCAATGCTGATAAACTTAATGTTTGTGAGGTTGATTTAGGAAGTGAGACAAAACAGATAGTTTGTGGAGCTAAAAATGTAATAAAAGGACAACATGTAGTCGTTTCAAAAGTAGGGGCAATTTTACCAAGTGGCATGGAGATCAAGAAAGCAAAACTTCGTGGAGTTGATTCAAATGGCATGATTTGCTCATCTAGTGAGCTAGGACTACCAATTATGGGCGACGGAATTATGATTTTAGATGATAGTATTGGCACACTTGTTTTAGGTCGTGAGTTTAGCGAGTATGAACTTATAAATGATGATATTGTAGAGATTGAATTAACTCCAAACCGTGGAGATTGTTTGAGTATTTATGGAGTAGCGAGAGACTTGAGTGTTCCTTATGATTTAGACTTAAAAGAGTTTAATAGTAAAGATGATGATAAGCAACTAGGTATTGGAAGAGTTCTAAATGTTAGTGCTAATGATAAAGTAGACTCATCTTTGCTATATAGAGTTTATGATAAAAAAGAGATGAAAAGCTCCCTTTTAATTGATTTTCGCTTAGCAATAGTTGAGGCATATAAGCCAACTTCACTACAAAGAGTTATAGAGTATGCAGTATACACAACTGGAACTCTTTTAAGAGCATACTCTCATACTAGTTTTGAATCTCAAAATAATAAAGCCACAATAAATATTAAAAAACATAACAATGGACTCAATGCAGTCTATAATCAAAATGATGAAGTTATCTCATTTGTAGGTGTTCTTCAAAATGAAGAATCAAAAGTTAAAGAAGAAGATATGATGGTTATTTTAGAAGCAAACTATACTCATCCAGAAATCATATCGGTTAATAGTACAGATAAAAAGTTAAATTTTGATAGTCATTTGTATCGCTCAAGTCGAGGCAGTGAGCCTAATTTAGATTTTGGAATGAGCTATTTGATTGAACTTTTAAAAAAGTACTCCGATATAACACTTTATGCAAAAGATCAACAGGTATCACAAGATAATGATGATGTTATAATTTCTATAAATTTAGATATTTTAACAGATATTATCGGAGAAAAGATTAAGCAAGATAAGATTATACAAATATTGAAGCGTTTAGGGTTTAAAGTTGTATTTAAAGGCGAACAGAGTGTTATGCATGTGATAGTTCCACCATATCGTCATGATATTGTCAATATTCAAGATATTTGTGAAGAGATAATTCGTATTATTGGCATCGATAATATCACTTCAAAGCCAACTATTTTTACAGAACAATATCAAATGAATGATTCATATCATAATTTTCAAAAATGTAAAATGTACAGACATCGTGCTGTTGGAGTTGGTTATTTTGAAACAGTCCATTTTGTATTTGATCATCAAAAAAGAGCTAAAAAATATGGTTTAAAAACAGTTTACAAAACAAGAAATTTAACAAATCCAATAACAAATGAGTTAGATACCCTGCGGTCATCTTTAATACCAAATTTATTAGAGTCAGTTAGTAAAAATATAAAATTTGGCAAAAAGAGCATTAAACTTTTTGAAGTTGGAACTGTTTTTAACCAAAATAGAGAAGAGAGAAAAGATATAGCCTTTGTTTTTAGTGGAGAAGTAGAGTCGCATAAAGTTTCAAATCATGGAAAACCTAAAGAGGTTGATTTTTTTAAATTTGCGGAGAGTATTAGTAAAGTAGTAGGCAGTTTTGAGCTTGAAACCTATACAAATAAAAATAATTTAACTAGCCCATATGAGTGTGCAAGAGTTATTCTAAATGGTAGCGACATAGGCTATATTTCAAGGGTTCATTTGGGTGTAGAAAAAGAACTCAATTTATATCGTACTTATATTTGTGAATTAAGTATGAATGCTTTATCTTATGAGAGAAAAGAGGCAAAATTTTACTCAAAATTTCCTGAAAGTGTAAGAGATTTGAGCTTGATGGTTTCAAAAAATATTATTTTTAGTGAACTTAAAAAATATCTTTATTCGATAGCACCAAAAGAGTTAGTAAAACTATACCCAATAGATATATATGAAGATGAATCATTCGACAAATGTATTAGTTTGACCTTAAAAT
Source organism: Sulfurospirillum sp. (assembly GCA_016735235.1). GTDB lineage: Bacteria > Campylobacterota > Campylobacteria > Campylobacterales > Sulfurospirillaceae > Sulfurospirillum_A. The sequence goes on from JAERRW010000081.1 coordinate 6,247, forward strand.
TTCATTTTCAATCAGATGAAAAAACTCTTGAAGATAAAGAGATAATAGATATAATTGGAAAGATACTAAAATCTCTTAAAAAGAAGTTTGGTATAACAGTAAGATGAGTATTTTAAAAGTATCACCAAAAGGAAAATTTTTATACAAAACAGATAAAATTGCTAGCGATAAATCGATATCACACAGATGTGCCATTTTTTCACTTTTGAGTGATAGACCATCTAAAATAAGAAATTTCTTAAATGCAGAAGACACACTTTGCACACTTCATATTGTTGAGAGCTTAGGAGCATCAATACAAAAAAATGATAATACATTAATAATAACTCCTCCAAAAACATTTAAAGAGCCAACTTCTGCACTTAATTGTGGTAACTCTGGGACTACTATGAGACTTTTGATGGGATTTTTATCTTCATTGGAGGGTTTTTACATACTCTATGGAGATAAATATTTGACATCACGACCCATGAAAAGAGTGGTTGATCCCCTTAGAATGATTGGTGCAAATATAGATGGACGAAAAGATGGAGAGTTAGCGCCTATTAGTATAAGAGGAGCTAAATTAACATCATTTAACTACAATAGTCCCATCTCTTCGGCACAAGTTAAAAGTGCTTTGATACTTGCTGGACTTAGAGCCAAAGGAGTTTCAACTATAAGTGAGCCAATTTTAAGCCGTGATCATACCGAGAAGATGTTAAAAGCCATGGGAGCCAACATAAGAAGTGATGAGTGTAAAATAACTTTACACTCTATGACAAAACCACTAAAACCTTTAGATATAATAGTACCTAATGACCCCTCAAGTGGTTTTTTCTTTGCAGTGGCTGCTGCTATTACACCAAATTCAAAAGTTATTTTGAAAAACATGCTTTTAAACCCTACAAGAGTGGAGGGGTATAAAGTCCTTCAAAGAATGGGTGCTAAAATAGAGTTCATTGAAAAAGAGAACAGTTACGATAGTGTAGGTGATATAGTTATTCAGCATGCTCCTTTAAAAGGTGTAGTAGTTGAAGAGAACATAGCTTGGCTTATAGATGAGTTGCCAGCACTTAGTATCGCTTTTGCATGTGCCAAAGGTAAGAGTTTAGTTAAAAATGCAAAAGAGCTTAGGGTAAAAGAGAGTGATAGGATCTCATCTGTTGTTAAAAATCTTAAAAAACTAGATGTGCAAGCAGTTGAATTTGAAGATGGTTATGAGGTAATTGGCGGAGAGTTTAAAACTGCCACATTAGAAAGTTATGGAGACCATAGAGTGGCTATGAGTTTTATCGTAGCAGGCTTAAGAGTTCCTATAACTCTAAAAGACACAAAGTGCATAAATAGTTCATTCCCAAATTTCATAGAACTTTTTTCAAATTTAGGAAATGTTTTTTATGAAGATTAAATTGGCCAAGAGTTACGGTTTTTGTTTTGGTGTAAAAAGAGCAATTAAAATTGCAGAAAATTCAAAAGATGCCTCAACTATTGGTCCTTTAATACACAACAATGAAGAGATAAATAGACTTAAAATTAATTTTAATGTAAATACTTTGAAAGATGAAAGTGAGTTAAAAGGCATAAAAAAAGCTATTATTAGAACTCATGGCATAACTAAAAATGGTCTTTTAGCACTAAAAAATAGTAATAGTGAAATTATTAATGCGACTTGTCCTTTTGTTACAAAACCTCAAAAAATATGTGAAGATATTAGTAAAGAGGGGTATGATGTAGTTATATTTGGAGACAAAAATCACCCCGAAGTTAAAAGTGTGCAAAGTTATGCACAAAATGGTGCAACAGTAGTTTTAACAGTTGATGAGTTAAAAAAATTTAAGCTCAAAGAGAGGATAGCAATAGTTTCACAAACAACAAGAAAAATAGAAGAGTATTTGAAACTTATTGCATATTTGGTTAAAAATTTTAAAGAAGTTAGAGTTTTTAATACTATCTGTAATGCAACATTTGAAAACCAAAATGCAGCAAAAGAGCTTGCTATTGAATCTGATATAATGATAGTAATTGGCGGTAAAAATTCATCAAATACGAAGCAACTTTTCAGCATATCAAAAGAGTATTGTAAAGATAGTTTTTTGATAGAAAACAGAGAAGAGCTAGAAAAGAAGTGGTTTAAAAATAAAACTTTGTGTGGTATAACCGCAGGTGCTTCAACTCCTAATTGGGTAATTGAAAATATTATTGGAAAAATAAGTAAAATTAAAGTATAATCATATAATTTAATACAAACCTAGCATATTAGCTTGGAATTAATTGTATAAAAATAAAACTAACAAAAAGGGTAAATGATGGTAAATGAGGCGAACGGGATTGTTCAATCTGAAACTGCTGACGAACTAGAGGAGATGGATTTTGCAGCGATGCTAGAAGAGTCTTTTAAAAAAGATTCAAAAAGAGATGCACTAATTGATGGTATTATTGTTGAGATTAAAGATGATATTGTTTTAGTTGATGTGGGCAAGAAGCTAGAAGGACGCTTATACACTTCAGAGCTATTAGATAGCGAAGGCAATATAACATATAAAGTAGGCGATGTCATAAAAGTTGTTATTTCTGGTTTTAGAAATGAACGCCCAAATGTTTCTCATAAAAAAGCGATTCGAAAAGAGCGTGTAAAATCATTTATTGCTAATTATAAAGAAGATGAAGATAGAGTTTATGAGCTTAAAGTTGTTGGTAAAAACAAAGGTGGATTTATTGTTGAAGATGAAAATGAAGTAGAGTTTTTTCTTCCACGCTCACAAGCAGCCATAAGAGACATAAATTCTCTTATGGATAAAACAGTAAAAGTTAAAATAATAAAAATTGACAAAGATAATGAGTCAATTGTAGTATCTCGCAAGAAGTGCTTGGATGATGATAGAAAAAAGAGAAAAGAGATTATTCAAGAACTGTTTGATGCTGATGAGGTTGTTGAGGGAACTATCAAAAAGATTACAACTTACGGCATGTTTGTAGATGTAGGTGGTGTTGACGGGCTTGTTCATTATAGTGAGATAAGCTATAAGGGACCTGTTAATCCTAGTACTATCTATTCGGAGGGCGAAGTTGTGCCTGTTAAGGCTATCAAATATGATAAAGAGAAAAGGCATCTTTCTCTATCTATTAAAGCTGCTATGTCAGACCCTTGGGAAGAGATTAAAAATCAATTAGAAGTTGGAGACTCTATTAAAGTTGAAGTTAGCAATATTGAGCCTTATGGTGCATTTGTTGATTTAGGTAATGATATTGAAGGATTCTTGCATATTTCAGAAATTTCTTGGGATAAAAATATAAAACATCCAAAAGATTATATTAGTGAAAATCAAGAGATTGATGTTGAAGTAATTGAAATTAATCGTGATGAAAGAAGATTAAGAGTCTCTTTAAAAAATGTTCTTCCAAAACCGTTTGAAGATTTTTTGAAAAATTATAAAACTTATGATATTGTTAAAGGTACTGTTACAACTGTTACTAATTTTGGTGCATTTATAAAAATAGGTGGCATAGAAGGTCTTTTGCATAATGAAGATGCTTCTTGGAATAGAAGCGATAAATGTAGAGATTTCTTAACAACTGGCGATGAAATTGAAGTGAAAATTATTAAGATAGATGATATAAATGAAAAAGTATCTCTAAGTAAAAAAGAGTTAGAAGATAGCCCAATTGCAAGTTATGCTAAAGTTCATTCAAATGGAGATATCGTAACTGGTAAAATTAGAGATATAAAAGATTTTGGTATATTTGTAGAGCTTGAAGAAAATGTTGATGCATTAATTCGTACTGAAGATCTACTTCATGATGATGAGCAAGAGCTAAAAACAGGCGATACAATAGAGGCCGTGATATCTTTTATAGACGATAGAAAAAATCGCATTAGACTCTCTGCAAAAAAACTCTCTAAACAAAAAGAGAGAGAAGTGCTAAGCAAGATTAACAAAGAGGACAAGATGACCCTTGGAGATATTATTAAAGATCAATTAAAATAATATATGCAAAAAAAGATCACAATAATCCTATTTATACTATTTGTTACAGTTTTAGGTATGATTTTGTTAGCTTTACTATATAATGAGAGTGATAGTGTTTATGTAGATACTCAACATATTGCTCCTTTAGAAACAAAAAGTGAAGAGTTAGTTAAAAGAAGAACTTGGTCTGAAATACTTGCAAATTCGAATGATAATGTCTTTTTGTTTCCAGTAAATGAGCTTTACATGCAGATTGATTTAAGAGAGTATATAGAACCAAAGATGAAATCTTATAAACTCATAGTAGATCGCACGGATCGTTATTCGCTTTTTTGTATAGTTGAGACACTTTCTGCGATGGATTTGCCTTATGTTTTAGAAAAAAAAGATATAGGTTCTGCAATATATGTTGGAAGTAAAACAGAAAAATCTCTTAATGGTGCAGTCGAGAAACTTAAAGATTATGATATAGAAGCTAAGGTAGTAGAAGTATGGTTATAAAAAAAATTATAGTATGTGACGCAATAGATCAAAAAGGTTTCAATCTTCTAAACATAGAAGAAAACATAGAAGTTATAGATGCCTCACATGTTCCTAAAGATAAGCTTTTAGACATGTTAAAAGATGCAGATGTAGCAATTACAAGAAGTTCCACAGAGATAGACGAAAAGTTTTTAGATAGTGCTAAAAATATGAAAGCTATTGTGCGAGCTGGTGTTGGTGTCGATAATGTTGATATTGAGGCTTGCAGTAGGCGTGGAATTATAGCTATGAATATTCCTATTGCTAATACTATGGCCGCTGTTGAGCTTAGTATGGCGCATTTATTGAATACCGCTAGAAGTTTCCCTAATGCCCATAACCACTTAAAAATTGATAGAGTTTGGAAAAGAGAAAAATGGTATGGAGTTGAGTTAAGCGGTAAAAAACTCGGAATCATAGGTTTTGGAAATATTGGTAGCAGAGTTGCAATTCGTGCAAAAAGTTTTGATATGGATATTGTTGCATATGACCCATATATTTCATCTTCAAAAGTTACAGATTTAGGCATGGAGTATGCTATAAATTTAGACGATATTTTAACTTGTGATTTTATAACAATTCACACTCCTAAAAATAAAGAGACAACAGATATAATTTCAACTGATGAGATTAAAAAGATGAAATATGGTGTAAGATTAGTAAACTGTGCTCGTGGCGGACTCTATAATGAAAAAGCGCTTTATGAGGGTATAAAAAGTGGCAAAATTGCTTATGCTGGAGTAGACGTTTTTTCGTATGAGCCTGCAACTGACCACTTTTTACTTGATCTTGAAAATATTTGTGTAACTCCTCATCTTGGAGCAAATACAGTAGAATCACAAGAAAAAATAGCTATCCAATCAGCAGAAAATGCAATAAGTGCAGCTCGTGGAATAAGCTACCCAAATGCTTTAAATTTTCCAATTAATTCCCATGACTTACCATCATTTGTTGAGCCTTATTTAGAATTAGTTCAAAAAATGAGTTTTTTATCTGCACAAATTAATAAAGCATCTATAAAATCTATTAAAATTGAGGCTGAAGGAAAAATCGCTGAATATATGAAACTACTCTTAACATTTGCTATTGTCGGGTCTCTAAAAGAGTCCATGGGTGATAAAATAAATTATGTTAATGCTGAGTTTGTGGTTAAAGAGAGAGATATAGATATTAAGTGCGAAACATTAAAAAATAATAGCGGATATAAAAACAAGATAACAATTAAACTTACAACAGAAAAAAATGTTACTAGTATTGACGGCACTGTATTTGGAGAAGATGATCGAAGAATTGTAGGAATTAATGGGTTTAAATTTGATTTTAAACCAAAAGGTAAAATGATAGTTTTTAAGAACCGTGATGTTCCTGGAGTTATAGCACAAATATCTTCGATTCTCTCTCTAGAAGGGGTCAATATAGCCGATTTTAGGCTTGGTCGTGATAAAAATGGTTTAGCAATGGCTGTTATTTTAGTTGATGAAAATATTGATAAGAGATTAATAGCTAAATTAAATAGACTAAAAGCTTGTATTTTAGTAGAGTATGCTGTAATATAATTTCAAGGAGATAGTGTATGAATTTAAAATCTAATTTAAAAGAGGATTACTCCCCACTCTATTTTTTGTCTTCTTTGGGAGCTGGTGGGCTTAGTGTTGCTATTTACATGTATTTAATGTTTATGATAGAACACCCCAAAGTGCCTTTAGCTACTGCTGAATATATATTCCCATTAATAAAAGAGGGTAATTTTGTCTCTGTATTGATAGTTTTAAATATATTATTGGTATTAATGTTCTCTTTTATTCATTTTAAACTTCTAATTTGGAATTTTAAAGAGTATAAAATATTTAAAACTTCTGAAAAATTTAAAAAATTAAAGACTTCAAATGAAGAAGTAACTTTAATGGCCATACCTTTAACCTTAGCAATGTCAATAAATGTCTGTTTTGTTCTTGGAGCTGCTCTTATTCCAGAACTTTGGGGAGTGGTTGAGTACTTGTTTCCTTTTGCAATAGTTGCTTTTTTAGCAGTTGGTATTTATGGACTTAACATATATGGTAATTTTTTAACAAGACTTGTTATAAGTGGCGGATTTGAATTTGAAAAAAATTCAAATTTTTCTCAAATGTTAGCAGTGTTTGCTTTTTCTATGGTTTCTGTCGGATTAGCAGCTCCTGGAGCCATGAGTCACTATATTGGAATTTCAGCTTTTGGTCTTTTTTTCTCTCTGTTTTTTATGGTTTTATCTATAGTTTTATTATTTAAATCGATGTTTTTGGCTTTTAAATCCATGTATAGATACGGTATTTTACCAGAATCTGCAGCTAGTTTATGGATGCTTATTCCTATAGCAACACTTTTAGGTATAGCATTAATTCGTGTTAGTTTTGGTTTGGTTCATAATTTTGAGCAAGAGCCATCATCTTCATTTTTATTTATGCTGACAGCGGGTATTTTATCTTTTCAAATAGTAATTGGCATGTTTGGATATAAGGTTATGAAAACTTTAAATTATTTTAAAGATTATCTACACTCTGATGTTAAAAGTGCAGCTGCATTAGGTCTTGTTTGTCCCGGTGTTGCAATTTTTGTTTTTGGTATGTTTTTTATCTTTTTTGGTCTTCTTTCAAACGAAGTGCTAGAGATATTTTCGGTACGATATTTTATAGTACTTGCACCTTTAGTATTTATTCAACTAAAAACAATTCAAGTTTTCTTTAAACTCTTCAAAAAACTACTCTTAAAGTAAAACCAAAGAGTAT
>JAERRW010000006.1 GCA_016735235.1 Sulfurospirillum sp.
TGTAGAGCTTATACTCTTGAATTTTTACTACTTCTACAAACTCTTTTTTTTCACTGTTCTCTTGATGATAAACAAATAGTCTTGGCAGGTAAAACATAACCGCCATCCATGACATAACTGCAACAATATGAAATGCTAATATATATAAATAATATTCCATAATTTTCCTTTTTTTAGTATATTATTTAATTTAGCACTTCTAAATTGTAAAGCATTGCTTATTGATGAACGGATACTTCAAGAGTAGTTGATTCCCAAATACCATGTTTTGTGCAGTAACCATGAGCAACTAAATTTAGTTTTTTACCCATTGGTCGTATGTTAAATGTAACTTTAGCATGTGATTTTTCATTTCCTAAAGTTCCAGGAACAAAAGTAGTCATTGCAAGTTTTGTTTCTCCATTAAAGAGGGTTATACTCTCTATATAGTGATCGAAATCATCGGGATGAGTATACTCGTTTCCCATTTTAACATCAACCACAAGCATTTCACCTTTTTTAGCTTCACCTTGTACTGTAATAAATGGTGAATGACGATCAATGAAATCTTTTTTAGTTTCTCGCTCCACTGTACTTATCTCTATATATTTGTTAATTTTTGGCATCTCTTCTCCTTTTGAATTTAAAAAGTCTATTTTACATTAAATAGGATTAAAATAGTCTTATTTATAATATTTATATTAACACTGTTGGTATTTTATGAAAATCTAAACCTAATTTTGTTTTATCATCACAACCTAATGCCATAAGAACAACTTGTGTAGTAGAAAAAACGCTAAGGTTTATATCTCTTCCTACACTATGCTCTAAGTTTTTCTGTCTTAGTTCAAACATTACAAAACTCCTTGCATCATTTGTTACAACAAAATCAGAGGCTCTATCAAAAATATCTAACATTATTTTACCAGCTAATTTGTCAGCCAATATTTTTGATGCTTTCAATATCTCATACCCATTACTATCGTTTTGTGTTTCAAAACTAACCAATTTTGCACCCAATATAGTTAGTATTGTACTGTTTATATCTAAATTCTCTATCTTATTGCCATTAAATATAGCCACATTAAACTTATCAAATGGTCTTTTAATCATCTTTTGCAATTTATTTAAACCAACTACATCTCTCAAAATTTCATTTACATGTAAAACTTTTGTATCTAAAGATAACTCTAAATTATCTTTTATTAATCTTAGGCGTACAGCATCTCTTAAATCACTATTTTCTGCAAGTACAGTTTTTGCAATATGAAATGAAGTGTATGAACTATCTTCAACACACACTATAGAAGCATCTTGAGTTTTTGCAACTGCTAAATTGTATGCACAGTTATATAAAAAAATCTCTTCATTTAGTGTTTTCCCTTCAGTTGCAATATCAGGTTTTGAATTTTTTAAAATAGAGACTTCAATCTCAAGCTGACTAAATAACTCTGTAGCAGCCACCACAAAAGAGTTTGTTTTATCTTTTTCTATTATATTATCAAATAGTCTATATTGTACCATTACACTCCCCTACTTAAATTTCTCTGTAAATTAACAAAATCATTTACTATGCTTTTATCATTTAAGATAGCATGTCTTAAATATGTAATTTTTCTCTCTAACTCATTATTAAAAGGATAAAGCTTATTTGACATGTCAACATGTAACCAAACCCCGCTCTCTTTTTTAGATATTGTTTCAAGCATCTTTGTTCGTCTTTTAGGATACTTTATAATCATGTCATACACAAAAGAAAAAAGCCCGTCTCCTATAAAATCCTCTTCCATATTAACAATTGGTGAAGCATAATACTCTCTTATGTAAGACTTATAAACTTTTTTATCTTTAGCCTTTACAAAAGCATCTACTAAATCAAATTTTTTATCAAAATCTTCTTTATTTATGCTTAAGTCTTTTACTGACCGCTTAGAGTTAATTGGATCTAGCTGTAATTTTTGACCAAAAAATTCCCTTATGTTTTCAAGTTTTTCATCGGTAAAAAGTAACTTACCATTTATTTTGATAGCCGCATTTTTTTTAGCTGGGTAACAAAATGACTTATCATCATCTTTAATAATAGCCAATAAATCGGTAACTGTTTTTTTTGTATCTATTGTTAATACTATTTTTTTATAATATGGAAGATAGTCAGTTTTACAATCAAACCTAAATACTTCAAGAACAAATTTGCACTCCATTATGAACTCTCCTCAAATTGATTAAATTATATTTTACTCTTTATTTACTTAAGATATAATACAAAAAATTAAATAAAAAAAGATAGCATAAATGAATAAAGAAGAGTATTTAATTTCAAACTTTAAAAGTAACAAAATAGGTGATGACGGTGCTGTTATAGGTAAATTTGTCTACTCAAAAGACATGTTTTGTGAAGATATTCACTTTAAGCTTACATGGATGAGTTTAAAACAAATTGCAATAAAAAGTATGCTGGTCAATATTTCAGATGCAATTGCTATGAATGCAAAACCACAACAAGCCCTTATAGGACTTGTTATTCCATCTACTTTTTCCTTTCAACAGATCAAAGAGTTATCTTCTGGCTTTAAAGAGATAGCAAACAAATACTGTTTAGATATTATTGGTGGCGATACATCATCGGGTAAAAAACTTATAATATCAATAACTATCATCTCTCAAACAAAAAAACCAATCTACAGAAACAACATGAAAAAAGGTGATTTAATAGCATATACTGGTTCTTTAGGAGAAGTAAAAAAAGGCTTGACAAGACTTCTTAGAGGAGGAACTTTAAATTCAAAACATAAATTCATAACTCCTGTTTTAAAAGCAGGTTTTTTTTATGAGAGTGCAAAATACATAAACGCAGGACTTGATATATCTGATGGTTTATCAAAAGACCTCTCAAGACTATGTAAAAGTAGCGGTAATTTAGGAGTAAATTTTCTTAAAAAATTATCAAAATATGAGCTATGCAGTGGAGAAGAGTATGAAATACTTTTCTCTTTTATTCCTAAAAATTTAATAAAAATAAAATCACTAGCAAAAAAACACAGAACCACTATAACTATATTTGCTAAAGCCAAACAAGGACATTATGAATCTACATGTAAAGAGAATCACTTTAATTGACACTCTTTAACATTAAAATGCTGAGTAAATTAACTCTTCTAATTGCTCATAACCAAACTCTTGGAGTGGTTTTCCATTAACAAAATAAGATGGTGTTTTTGTTACTCCTAAAACTTTTGCATCTGCTAAATCTTGTGCTATTAATTTATCGATACTTGGATCTTTCATATCTTCAATTAACATGTCTATATCAATCCCAAGTTTTGGTAAAAATTGCCAAAGAAGTTGCATGTCTGCTGGATTATGAGTAGCCCAATATTGTTGAGTAGCAAACGTCATTTCAAGAGTCTCTTTAAACTTACCTTGCTTTCTAGCTGCTTCAAGCATTTTTACTACTTGATTTGAGCTTTGATGAAAAGGAACATAACGAAGAGTAAGCCTTATTTTTCCTTCATTTTCTTCCATAATTTCTTTAACAAAAGAGTAAAATGGTGCACAAGTTCCGCAAGAGGGATCAAAAAATTCAACTATATGCACTTTAGCATCTCTATTGCCTGTACTCCAAGAGTAAGGTCTTTCAAAAAGTTCCGTCTTGTTTTTTGACATAGAAACTAATTCATTGGTTTTATAATTCTTATATAAAATACTCACTATTATAAACAGTGCTACTAAACCTATCGCTGTAAAAATTACTAATTTTTGTTTTTTCATTTTATTGCCTCTTTTTTATCATATAAAGTAAAAGTCCTATTATTGTAAATGCTAAAAATGCAAGCATAGGAATTGTAATAAAACCAAATATTTCTATATACTTGGCAGAACATGGTACTCCTTGCACACAAGGGCTTGCACTCTCTGGAATAATTTCATATTGAAGTAAGTTATGATATAAACTAAATAACCAACCCAAAATTACAAAAGGAGTTGAGTATCTTAAAACATCTTTGTTGAATGGGGTCATTCCTATAAAAAAAATAATAACCAAAGGGTACATAATTATTCTTTGATACCAACATAAATTACATGGCAAAAATGCCATCACTTCGCCAAAAAATAGACTTCCTAGCATTGCTATCACGGCAATAATCCAAGCACAAAATAGAAGTAACCAACTTAAATTTTGTCTGTTTTTTTCTATCATTTATTGTCCTACTGTAAAATTAAATAATTATATTAATATTTTATAAACAAATTATCAACAATTTTGTTCTAATGCAAATCCTGCCCATGTTTGAGCAGTAGGCATGACTTCTAAAGTATTAACATTAACATGTAAAGGTAATTTTGAAAGCATAAATATAATATTAGCTATATCTTTACCAACTAAAGGCTGAAATCCATCATAAACACTATCTGCTTTTTTGTCATCATTTTTAAACCTAATTTTTGAAAATTCTGTTTTAGCAAAACCAGGCTCTATATTGGTTACTCTTATGTTTGTATCTTTTAAATCATTACGAAGATTTAATGAAAATTGCTGAACAAATGCTTTTGTACTTCCATATACATTTGCTCCTTTGAAAGGCCAATTACCAGCTATTGAGCCGAGATTAAATATATAACCACTTTTTCTTTTTATCATTCTTGGTAAAACTGCTTTTGTTATGTAGAGGAGTCCTTTTATGTTGGTATCTATCATAACTTCCCAATCTTCAATTAGTGCATTTTGAGCTTTTTCTAATCCCAAGGCAAGACCAGCATTATTTACCAGTATATCAATATTTTTATACTCTAAAGGAAGATTTTCAATAGCATCAAAAACTTCTTTTTTATCTCTTATGTCAAGCGATATAGTGTATATATCGCATTCGCTTAACTCTTTTTTTAACTCCTTTAGTCTCTCTTGTCGTCTTCCAATTGCGATAATTTTATATCCATCTTTTGCAAACATCTTAACTGTTTCTCTACCAAATCCCGATGATGCCCCTGTTACTAAAACTATTTTTGGCACTATTTATCCTTTAGTATTTTTTAATATACATGTGTATTATCGGTAAATTAGTAAATAATATTATATCAAATATAAATAATTATAAAAGAGTAAAAAAGATTTTTGTGTTATAATATAATTTTAAATTAATACAATAGGATGAAAATGGATGAATTAAAAATATATTATTATTCAAAAGAGGAGTTAGAGAAATTTCAATACGCCTCAATAACCACAGACAATGGCATAATGCATGTAAAACTATTTACACAAGAGACCCCAAATACCGTTGCAAACTTTGCACACCTTGCAAATCAAGAATTTTATAATGAACTTGATTTTCATCGTGTAATCCCTGGTTTTGTCATACAAGGCGGTTGTCCAAGTGGAACAGGAACAGACGGTCCCGGCTGGGCAATTGAGTGCGAAGCTTCAATAAATACAAGCAAACATACTAAAGGTTCTTTATCTATGGCTCATGCTGGTCCCAATACTGGCGGTAGTCAATTCTTTGTGTGTCATGATGCGCTCCCTCACTTAGATGGCATCCATACTGTTTTTGGAGCAATTGATCCAAGTGATGAAAAAAGCTTAAAAGTGCTTGACTCAATTAGTCAAAATGACTCTATAATTAGCATAGAGATTCGAGAGTCTTTATAAAACTAAAAATTGTTGGACATAGCTCCAACAATTTTTCCTAATACGGTTATATCTTCAACACTCACTAACTCGTCTAAATATGACACATTATCAGACACTAGTGCCACAGTTCCATCTAATTTTAATTGCAGCCTTTTTACAAATACTCCAGCGGGAGTGCTAACAATATAGATACCATTTCTATTTGGATTTATACTATTTCTATCCATAAAAATAATGTCTCCTTCATATAAAGTTGGCTCCATAGAGTCTCCTATAACATTGAGTGCATGTATGTTTTTAATGGCTCTTTGTCCACCTAAGTGATTTACAATTTTTTCGTCTAAAGTCAAAAATTCGCTTTTTTCTTCATGGTTATTTGCTCCTCCTCCAGCACTTGCATTGATATTTTTAAAATAATGAATTCTCTCAAACTTTTCACTTTCATTTGCAATACTTTGTGCCATTTGATTAAACATAAGCCAATTTATAGATATTTTTCTTAATGCACAAAATTCCAATATCTCTTTATACGGTATTTTACTTCTACTCTTCATTGTTGCTAAAGTTACTTGATTTAAATTTAGTGCTAGAGCTACATCTTTATCAAAAATCTTTCTATCTTTAATCTCATCTGATAAAATATCTTTAATTCTATTTAGAATCTCTTTAAAATCTGGCATTTTAACTCCTTTTTGTGTTATCTAATTTTTACTTAAATAAATTCATATCATTTAAATTGTAAATTAAATATTTCATATTGAAATATAATTGTATCACAATTTAAAATTATAATATACTTTGAAAGAGTTAATATTAAACAAAAAAAGGTTTAACATGTATCAGATTAAAATATATATTAAGAAATGTGAAAAAGTAGTATCAAAATTAAGTAATTTTCTTTTTTAATGAACTTCCACCTTGATTTAGATGCTTTTTTTGTTTCTGCTGAAAGAATTAAAAATAAAAAACTTATAGGTAAACCAGTGGCAATTGGTGGCAGGAGTGATCCATATATATTTTCTAAAAAAAGATTAAATAGAAACATTGTTTTTCAAAACTCAGGAGCTTTTGTATCTGCTTTGTTTATAGATAAAAATGAACCAAACTTGCCAAACTACTTCAAAGACAATAATAAAATACGAGGCATAGTAACAACATCGAGCTATGAAGCAAGAAATTATGGCATCAAAACAGGCATGAGTATAGCTGAAGCAAAAAAAAGATGCAGAGATCTTATAGTAATAAAACCAAATCATGTCCTCTATCAAGAGTTATCAAAACAACTCCGAGAGTACATGCAAATACACATACCAATTATTGAACAATTTAGCATAGATGAGTTTTTTGGAGATTTAAGTGGCTGGATAGAAGATGATAAAATGTACTCTTTTTTAGTAAATATAAAAAATGATATTTATAAAAAATTTGGTCTTCCATGCTCAATTGGTATTGCTTATTCAAAATGGACCTCAAAACTTGCAACAGAGTTTGCAAAACCTTTTGGAGTAAAAAAAATAGATGATGTAGATAGTTTTATAAAAAATATTCCTATAGAAAAATTTCCAGGCATTGGAAAAGCATATAAAATTAAACTTCATAAATATAAAAAGTTTACATTAGGAGATATTAAAGAATCAAAAACACTTCTCTATTCATGGGGAAATAGTGGAAAAATTATATACGATAGAGTGTGTGGATGCGACAATGAGTCTGTTGTAGAAAAAGTAAATAGAAAATCAATAGGCATCTCTAGAACATTTGATCCTATAACAGATAGGAAAGAGTTAAAAAGAAGATTTTATATACTCAATCGTCATCTTATTTTTATGGTTTCAAAACTTGAATTAGTGCCTACAACACTAAGCCTATTTGTTCAATACAAATATAATTCAAAAAGAAAACAGATAACATTTAACAGACTTCTTAATGAGCAGTTTCTCATAAAAAGCATATTAGAGATGTTTAAAAAAATAGATGAATATTCAAACAATGAAGTTATAAAACTCTCTATATCTTTAACGAACTTTATGAAAATTGAGAGACTAAGTCCCTCAATTTTAGATATACAAAGTGACATAAAACTCAACTCTTTGATGAAA
>JAERRW010000061.1 GCA_016735235.1 Sulfurospirillum sp.
CAAATAGTCTAACTTTGTGGACATAAAATCTTTTTAAGCATGATAAAAAAAGGGACAACAAAATGAAAAATACAGAAGTAAATACTTCGTGCTTTAGTAGCGAGGAATTTTTAAGGGACTTGTTCCTTAAAAAGGAGACAATAAAATGAAAACAAAAAATATAATAATATTTGATACAACACTTAGAGATGGCGAACAGAGTCCCGGTGCTTCAATGAATGCTGAAGAGAAAACACAATTAGCTTTACAATTAGAAAAACTAGGGGTTGACGTAATAGAAGCTGGTTTTGCAGTTGCAAGTCCAGGTGATTTTGATGCAATAAGAAGAATAAGCGATCAAGTAAAGAGTTCGGTAGTATGTTCGCTTGCTCGTGCTTTAGATAATGATATAAAAGTAGCAGCTGATGCTATAAGTAGTGCAAAGTTTCAAAGAATCCATACTTTTATAGCCACTAGCCCAATCCACATGAAATATAAATTAAAAATGACTCCAGAAGAGGTGATAAAAAAAGCAGTTAATGCGGTAGCATATGCAAAGACTTTTTGTAATGATATTGAGTTTAGTTGTGAAGATGCAGGAAGAAGTGATATAGTTTTTATGAAAGAGATACTCGATGCAGTTATAGAAGCTGGAGCAACAACATTAAATATACCAGATACAGTAGGTTATAGAATGCCAAGTGAGATGGGTGCTATCATTAAAACACTTCACAAAAGTGTAGGAGATAGAGCTATTATTTCGGTACATAACCACAATGATTTAGGAGTAGCAGTTGCAAGTTCTATTGAGTCTATTTTAAATGGTGCAAGGCAAGTTGAGTGTACTATAAATGGTCTTGGTGAGAGAGCTGGAAATGCTGCTCTTGAAGAGATTGTAATGGCTCTTAGAACTCGTCATGATATTTTTGGTGAATATGATACAAATATTAACATCAATGAAATTTATCATACTAGCAGATTAGTCTCTACTATTACAGGAATTGAGCCTCAACCAAATAAAGCAATAGTTGGTAAAAATGCATTTCTTCATGAAAGTGGTATACATCAAAATGGAGTTTTAAAGCATATGGAAACATATGAAATTATGAAAGCTAGCGACATAGGATTTGATATAAACTCTATTGTTTTAGGAAAACATTCAGGGCGTTATGCCTTTAAAGATAAACTTACTAAACTTGGTTTTCACATTAAAGATAGTGAAATTGATAAAATATTTGTAAGGTTTAAAATACTCGCAGATGCAAAAAAAGAGATTTTTGATGAAGATATCAGAGCTTTAGTATCGTCAGAAATTTCAAAAGTTAAAGAAGTATTTAAGCTAATAACTCTTCAATTAAGTGATTGCAACTTAGGTCTTGCAAATGCTGCGGTTACTATATCTTATGACGGAAAAGAGGTTACCGATGCAGCTATAGGCAACGGAACAATGGATGCTGTTTTTAAAGTTATAGATAGAGTTTGTAACATTCAAGGGGAGCTTAGAGATTACAAGGTTGATGCTGTTACAAAAGGCAAGAATGCCTTGGCTCGTGTTATGGTTAAAGTTATTTTTGAAGAAAATAAATCTATTATTACAGGACATGGTTTAAGTGTTGATACTATGCTTGCAACTGCAAATGCATACATAGATGCGTTAAATAGCTATTTTTTTATGAAAGGTGGTTTTAAGAATTAAATTATCTAGTGATTTCAAAGCTAAAATATTCTGATTTAAATCCACTATTTCCTATTTGATTATATTGTATAGTTGCACCTTTCCAGTTTCTTATCTCTTGATAGAGGAGTCCAAGAGCGTATCTTGATTCATAATTTCTAGGGTCTGTAAGTTTTGCTAACTCTAAAAGGGCTATAGCATTTTCTATATGATTTGCTCCAATACTAGCAACTGCTGCTAAAAATATAGTTTCACTATCGCTTTTTCCTAAATCATCTATTAGTTGATTATAAAGCACATAAGCTTCTTCAAAATTATGAGTGTATATGCTTATATAGGCAAGAGTTTGCATGATGGCAGCTATATCTTTTTTTTCTAACTGCATTTTTTTTATTAATGCATCTCTTTCATAATGCAGTAATCCACCAATTTGAAGTAGTTTAACATATGATTCTTGCACTATTCTAGGTCCATAATAAAAAGACTCATAGTCTAACTCTAAATTTTTAAAGTCCATTTGTATTGCTTGAGCATATTTTTTGATATTATTTTTGTTATTTTTAACATTAAAATTTATTATATTAACCATAATATCTTTTGGAAGTATTAATTTTAGCATATTTGCTTTTTGTCTATATGCTGTTTCATTTAAAGTTTTTTTTGCGATGATTGTATCAAGTATTAAATTTAAGGGAGTTTTCTTTTTCTCTTGTTCTAGCCATCTTATAAGTGAGAGTTGGTTATTTTGTGTTAATTGTATTAGTGCAATAAAAAGATTATTGTTTTCTAATTTCGAGTCACTTGCCATACTCTGTATTACATTTTCTTTGAGTTTCACTATGTCTACTTTTATTAATTCACCAGTCATGATAGCAAATGCACCTGCAAGATAGTTGTTATTATTTAAATTATAGCTTTTTTTAAAGTGTTCATGAGCTTTTGTGAAATCAGACATTTGTGCATAAGTAAGAGCTAAATTGTAATGGAGTACAGAGTGCTTGGGGTAAGTATCTACTGTTTTTAAAAATATTTGATTTGCTTGTTCTGTATGATGATTAAATGCTTTTTTAATTCCTTTGCTCATCGATATATTCACTTTTGATATAGCTGAACTTTTTTTTAGAAAAGATAAAGCCGGTCCTATTTCATCTGCAAAAATATTCATGCTTCCTTTTCTTATATAATCTACTGTTTGTTGAGTATTAAAAATTTTAAAAGGAGCAAAATAGAAGAGTAGGGCATATGTTTTTTTGTCATCAAAAAATAGAGTTTTATCAAAGTTGCTTTGTGCTAAATTTACATCAAATAGAGATTTTTTCAAAACTGTTTTTATAGGATAAATCTTGGTAGCATTGTCATCATTTGGGACATATAGTTTATTCATAATTGCGGCACTATTATCTAATTCACCTAACTTATTGTAAACAAGAGCAAGAGCAGCTTGTAAATGTAGAGGCTTTTGTGTATTTCCATCTGCTTTGAGAAGATATTTTTTAGCAATTTCAAATTCACCTAGCCTTGCATATAAAAGACCAAGAGTAAAAGAATCGTCAATTTTTGATTCTTTTTCCAATATGCTTACCGCTCGATTATTTAAGTCCATTGATGCGAATATTTTTGAAGATAAATAGTTTTGTTCATAATTATAGTATTCAGAACTTAGATTAGTAAGTGCCGCTAGAGATTCATAATAGTAGTTTTTGTAGTAGTTTACCAAACCCACATAATACGAATACAAAGGAGAATCACTCTCCATAGGAAGGTATATATAAGCCAAGTCAATATAATATTTAAAAAGTTGATTATTTCCTAGTTTCATAGCACTAACCGCAGCATTAATAGCACTTACACATCTTTGTTCTTCATTGTTAATTGCTTTTTTAAATGAGTTTAGTGCTTCTTTGTAATTTTTTTCTTTCATATTAGCAACGCCTATATTGTAGTAAGATATTGCTTCATTAAATTCTGATATTTGTTCATATACTTTTAATGCTTCTTCTTTATTTCCACTTTCATGTAGAACATTTGCTTTTTTTATCATATTTTCTAAGTGAGATGGGGAAAATTGGTTTAAATCTGTTTTTTTATTTAGTTTAGTGGCAATTGAGGTAGTATTAATGTCTGTAACTTGCGGTTCATGAGAGCCACTTTTATAGACAATAATAGTAGCAACGGCAATAACAATAAGTAAAGAGAGAAAAACAATAGAACTTATAAGAATTAAATTTGTATTATTTTTTTTCTCATCTTCTTTCTCTTCTTCCTCTATCTCTTTTAACTCCTCTGTTTGAGAGGTTTGTTCTTTGTTTTCATCCTCTTCAAAAATTATTATATCTTCATCTTCTGCCATTACATGTAGTCTTTAAGTATTTCTGGAATTTTAATTGTTCCATCTTTGCATTGAAAATTTTCCATAATTGCTACAATTGTTCTACCTATTGCTAATGATGAGCCATTTAGTGTATGGACAAGCCTATTTTTTTTGCCATCTTTGTATCTTATTTTAGCTCGTCTTGCTTGAAAATCAAGTGTGTTTGATATAGAGCTTATCTCTCTATATCTATTTTGTCCAGGAAGCCATACTTCAAGATCTACTGTTTTTGCAGCACTAAAACCCAAATCACCGCCACAAAGCATAACTTTTCTATGAGCAAGTCCTAGTGAAGTAAGCAGATCGCTAGCACAATTTACCATTAGATTAAAAATCTCTTCACTCTCTTCGGGTTTTGCAATAGAGACTAACTCTACTTTTGAAAATTGATGTTGTCTTATTAATCCTCTTGTATCGCGTCCAGCACTTCCAGCTTCTTTTCTAAAACATTCGGAGTAACAAGTTATCTTAATTGGTAGTTCATTTTGATCTATAATCTCATTTTGAAATAGATTTGTTACAGGAACTTCTGCAGTTGGAATTAAAAAAAGATCTTCATCTTCTATCTTAAATAGATCATTTTCAAATTTTGGTAGTTGCCCAGTTCCTCTAAGTGTTTCTCGATTTGCTAAAAAAGGTACACATACTTCACTAAAACCATATTTTGTATTGAAATCTAACATGTAGTTTATGAGTGCACGAGATAGTTTTGCGCCATCATGCTTTAGTACAGTAAATCTACTTTTAGCAAGCTTTACACCTCTTTTGAAATCTAACCAACCATTATCTATCTCCCAATGCTCTTTAGGGGTAAAATTAAAAAGAGGAGGAGCAAGAATTAGGCTTAATTCAATATTTTCACTTTCATCTTCACCATAAGGAACACTCTCTAACGGTATATTTGGCACTATATTTGCAATTTTTGATAATTTCTCTTCAAGCTCTCTTACTTTACCATTTAGTTCAGCTATTTTTTCCTTATTTTTTAAGAGTTCAATTTTATGTTTATCTAAATTTTTTTTCTCTTTTATGTATATTTTAAACATTTTACTGTTATTGTTTTGTTCTGCCTGTAGAAATTCTAATTTTTTTCTCTCTTTTTTTAGTTCAATTGAGATTTCCTTTAACTCATTTAGAGTCTCTTCTGGTACTTTTTTCTTTTTTAATTTTTTAGAAATTTCATCAAAGTTGTTTTGTAAAAGCTTTATATCTAACATCTTTATTGACCTTTATCTATAAATACCGACGGCATTTTTTATTATCTCTATTTTATTTTTTGCAATTTTGCTTGCTTTTTTTGCACCATCACTTAGTATATCGTGCACTTCATCTTTGTTGTTTAAATAATACTCTCTTTTTTGACGAGCATTTTCATAATAATTCCAAATTAACTCTTTTAGATACACTTTAAAGTGTCCATACCCTTCACCACCTTTTGTGTATCTTTTTTGTAACTCTTCTTGTTTTGTTTTGTCAAGATATAGTTTTGCTAGAGCAAAAATATTACATGTTGCCCACTCTTTTTTATCTTCTATTGGTGTAGAGTTGGTTACAATTTTACCAATAGCTTTTTTGAGTTCTTTTTCGTCGCTAAAAATATCTATAGTGTTACCATAGCTTTTACTCATTTTAGCTCCATCAACTCCAAGTACAGTTTGTGTGTCTTTTGCTACTTTGAATTTAGGGATACTTAGTATCTCTCCAAAATCATTATTAAACTTTATAGCAATATCGCGCGTCATCTCTACATGTTGAATTTGATCTTTTCCTACTGGTACAATTTGTGCATCATAAAGAAGTATATCCGCTGCCATTAAAACAGGGTAAGAGAATAGAGAGTGGCTAGCTCCAATACCTTTTGAAACTTTATCTTTGTAGCTGTGGGCCCGTTCTAGTAGACCCATGGGAGTGTATGTAGATAGTATCCAATAGAGTTCTAAAACCTCTTTTACATCAGATTGTACATAAAATGTAGTTTCGTTTGGGTCAATGCCAAGTGATAGAAAATTAATAGCACAATCAATAGTGTTTTTCTTTAAAGCTTTGCTATCTTTTAGTGATGTTAATGCATGATAATTTGCTATAAATATAAAAAGATCATTACTGTTTTGCAACTCTTTTATCTGTTTTATAGCTCCAAAATAGTTGCCTAAATGCAAAGCACCAGAAGGCTGTATTCCTGTTAGTATGCGTGCCATTATTTGATTTCCTCTAATATCTTATTAGTTATTTTATCTATATTTTGTTTTTCAACATTTATGATTATATCTGCTTTTGCCTCATACAAAGATACTCTTTCATTAAATAGTTTTTTTGCTCTATCTATATCTTTAAGAAGTGGTCGTTTATTGAATTTTTTTTTATAATTTGTTTGAGCTTTTATTCTTTGTATGATACTTTCAAAGCTTGACATAAGATATATTACTTTACCTATTTTATTTAAACCATCTACTTTAAAAAAACCCCCACCTGTTGAGATTATAGTATTGGTTACATGTTTATTTAGCCATTTTGCAGTTTTTGTCTCTAAATTTCTAAAATATTGCTCTCCATCTTCTTTGAAAATTGTTTTTATCTCTCTATTTTCCATAGATTCAATCAAGTCATCACTATCAATAACAAACATGTTATTTTTTTTTGCAAGAGCTCGAGCAACTGTTCCTTTACCAACTCCCATAAAACCTATAATAATGATATTTTTATTCATGTATCTATACTTTCATCTCGTTCGCCTTTTTTTCTAGCATAAAGAAGAATTGGACTTCCTTCGAGTTGAAATTTAACTCTTAGTCTATTTACAAGGTATCTTTTATAGCTAAAATGAAGTGCTTTTGGTCTATTCATTACAAGCACAATTTTAGGAGGCTTAATATCGTACTGTGTTGCAAAGTATATTTTTACCTCTTTTGTTTTATCTCCTGGGATTCTGTGTTTTGTTGATGCTTCTTTAAATAGAGTATTTAGTTGAGAAGTTGAAATTCTTTGAGAGTAGTTTTTATAGACATCTAAAATCATATCTTTTATTTTGTAGACTCTTTTTTTATTTAAGGCAGAGACTGTAATAACAGGAGCATAAGCTAAAAATTTAAATCTGTATCTAAGTTCTTTTATAGTTTTTTCATAATTTTTATATTTATTATCCCATTTATTTAACACTATAATAGTAGCAAGATTGTTTTTATCTGCTAAATTTGCAATTCGTTCATCTAGTTCACGAAATGGCTCACTCCCATCAAGAATAAGCAGAGCTATATCGGCTTCTTTAAGCATATCGTTAGTTCTCATAAGAGCAAATTTTTCTATACCTTCTATTTTGCCACGACGCCTTAAACCAGCAGTATCAACAAAATTAAGTCTTCTGTCTTTGTAGTCTATATACTCATCAACAGGGTCTATAGTAGTACCTGCAATTGAGCTTACAACAGCTCTCTCCTCACCTACAAGTGCATTTAAAAGTGAGCTTTTACCAACATTAACACGACCCACTATGCCTATGTTTATTTGGTTTGACTCTTGGACTTCTAGCTCATTTTCTGTAATGGCTAAAAGTGGTTCTGTATCTATTTCTTCAATTTTAGGTAGCAAGTCTCCTATCCAGTTTAGAAGTGAAGTAACACCACGATTATGAGAAACAGAGATAGGAAATACTTTTTTTGCTCCAAACTCATCGAACTCCCAAGCTCTTTGCATCTCTTTGTCGTTGTCTATTTTGTTGATTACAAGTGCTATTGGTCTTTTGTGTTTTTGAAGTCTATAAAATATTTTTTTTTCTTCAACGCTTGGTAACATTTTACCATCTACCATCATAATAATAATATCAGCACGGTCTGCGGCATGCATTGATTTTATTTTTACATTTTCAAATAGTTCATTTGAGTCGCTAAGTCCACCAGTATCAAGAATTATGCAAGGTTTATCAGTTATGGTAACTTCATGATCACGAACATCACGAGTTGTGCCGCTAAAATCAGAAGTAATTGCTATGCGTTTTTTTGCCATACGGTTAAAAAGTGAGCTTTTACCAACATTTGGTAAACCAATAATAGCTATGGTTTTCATAGTTGCCTTTAATAATAATTTAAAAGTATAATTTACATCTTATTATAGTAGTAATTTGCTGTAATTTTAATAAGAGGTACAATGAAGTTATATAAAAAGTGGAAATTTTAAAAGATAACTATAAAAATAGTTAGAGCTTTACTCGGCAACCTGCTACAAAACTTCCAAAACTACTGCAGACCGATTATTATAGCCCCACTCCTACATGTATGTGCTATAATCAAAGTATATCTTTTTATAATTAAAGGAGCATTAAAATGACAGAGAAAATTTTAGGTTTGGACATGGGCATAAGTTCTATTGGATGGGCTATTGTTAAGCATGACAAAGAAAACCATGAAAACAGTAAAATTCTTAAAAGTGGCGTTAGAATTTTTACTATCGCAGAAAATCCAAAAACAGGTGAATCTTTAGCATTGCCAAGAAGATTAGCACGAGGTGCAAGAAGAACTTTAAAAAGAAAAAGACAAAGAATAAAAGCTATCAAAAATCTTTTTATTTTACATTTAGAACTCACAAAAGAGGAGCTTTTTTCTCAAGTCAATATATATGGAGAGAAAAAGAGAATCGATATTTGGCAATTACGCAGTGAAGCACTAAAGCGAAAACTTTCTAACAGAGAATTTGCAAGAGTTTTAACTCATATAGCAAAAAGAAGAGGGTATAAATCAAACAGCAAAGCCCAAGAGAGTGGCGATAAAGAGAAGAAAAAAGTTTTGAGTGCAATTGGAAAAAACAAAAAGTTACTTGAAAAATATTTGACAATTGGTGAGGCTATATATAAAACCACGAAAGATACAAAAATACGAAGAAACAAAAAAGATGATCATAAGCATAGTATCTCAAGAGATATGCTTTTAGATGAGATAGTTACAATTTTTAAAAAGCAAAAAGAGTTTGATGAAACTTTTGCAAATAATAAATTTAGAGATGAGTACATCAAGATATTTGCAAAACAGAAAGATTTTGCTAGTGTAGACAAGATGGTATCAACTTGTTCATTAGAGGGAAAAAAGCAGAAGAGAGCACCTAAGCGTTCATATAGCGCTGAAGAGTTTGTAACACTTACAAAACTTATAAATACCAAAATCATAGATAAAGATGGCAATGAGAGGGTCTTCAATAAAGAGGAGTTAAAGAAAATCATAGATCTTTGCAAGCAGAGTGAAAAGCCTACATACATTAGGATAAAAAATCTTATGGAACTCGACAAAGATAGTTATTTTAAAGGAGTAGATTTTTACCGTATAGATAAAAAAACAGGAGAAGTTTCTAAAACAGCTACTCAATTTATAAGTGCTTTTAAAGGTTTTCATGAGCTTAAAAAAGTTGTTGAGAAAACACTTTCAAACATTCATTGGCAAAATATTGCACAAGACAAGCATCTTTTAAATGAGATAGCTAAAATATTTTCTTACCATAAGAACGATATAAAAATAGAAGAAGAGTTAAAAAAAGTAAAATTCAACACACTTGACGAGAATGAAAAAAAGATGCTTATAGATGAGCTTATAGAGAAGATACAGTTTGAACACTTTTTACATGTAAGCATAAAAGCTATAGATAAAATATTGCCTTTCATGCATGAAGGTAAACGATACGATGAAGCTGTAAAAACTCTTGGCTACAAGTCGCTAAGTGGAAAAAAAGAGAGACTTTTGAGAGGCTTAAATAAAAAAGAGATGAATGAACTTACAAATCCAGTTGTAAAAAGAGCTATAGCACAAACAAGAAAAGTAGTAAATGCACTAATAAGAAAATATGGTCAATTCGACAAAGTACATATAGAGCTTACAAGAGAGATAAAAAAATCTCACAAAGATAGAAGTAAACTTGAGAAAGATATGCAAAAATATCAAGACATAAAAGAAGGCATAGTCAATAAATTTATAGAAGATTATGGAAAAGCACCAAGAGGAAACGAGCTTTTAAAGTTTAGGCTACTTCAAGAACAAGACTATAGATGCATATATAGTGGTAAAGAATTAGAGCCTGAAAGATTGTTAGAATATGGATATGTAGAGATTGATCACATACTCCCTTTTAGTAGAAGCCTTGAAGATGCAATGCTCAATAAAGTAATATGTTTAAAAACAGAAAATCAAAACAAAAAAGATAGAACTCCTTATGAATATTTTATGGATCAAAATAGAGATTGGGAGTGGTTTGATGGTTTTGTTAAAAGTTTTAAAAATATAAAAAAAGCAAAAATAAGTAGACTTTTAAAGAAGAATTTTGATGAAAATTCAGAAAAAGAGTTTAAAACAAGAAATATAAATGACACAGCTTATATGGCAAGGTTTATCAAAAATTTTATAGAAGAGAATTTAGAACTAACAAGTAAAAGTAAGAAAAAAGTAGTAACTATAAACGGAATGCTTACTAGCATGTTAAGACACAATTGGGCAGTAGGCAAAAAGAGTAGAGACAACCATCTTCATCATGCAGTAGATGCTATTGTAGTTGCATTTGCAACACAAAGTGAGGTGCAAAAACTATCTTCCATGTCTGCAAAAATAAATGAATTTGCACAAAAAAGCAAAGAAGAGAAGACAAAAAAATTGAAGTTTAAGCCACCTATGGAAAACTTTAGAGATGAAGTTCAAGAGAGCATAGACAATATATTTGTCTCTTTTGCTCCAAGACGAGGGGTAACGGGTGAAGCCCATGAGCAAACAATATATAGTCCAAAAGATTTTAGAGCAAATAAAAAACAGAGTAAATCTTCAAGTCTTACTGGTGGAAGTGTAGTAAGGAATATTAAATTAAACAATGAGACAAAATTAGCCAAACAGAGTAAAATGCCAAGAGTTGATATTTTTAAAAATACAACAACCAATAAATACTATGTAGTTCCTATTTATACTTTTGATTTTATTAAAGATAAACTACCCAATAAAGCTATTGTTTCAGGCAAAAACAGAGATGGCACTCAAAAAGAGTGGCTAGATATGGATGAAAATTTTAAGTTTATATTTTCAGTATATAAAAATGAACTTTTAGAAATACAAACAAAGAAAACTGCATCAAAAGAGGGTAAAAAGGTAATTGGTTATTTTGTATCTGCACACAGTGGAACTGGAAAAATAATAATTAAAAGTCATGATAATAAAGAAAAAAATCTATTTAAACGAGATAGTTCAAATGTTTGTAGTTTAGGTATGGGAATACAAAATGCCACAAGTGTTAAAAAATATCAAGTTTGCCCATTGGGAGTTTACACAGAAATAAAATCTGAAAAACGCATTGGAACTAAGAGGATGAAATAGTGTCTTGGAGAACTGTAGTTATATCAACCGCTTCAAAAATTTCATTGCATAGGAAAAACTTTTTGTACTCTCCTTTAAAAGGAGAGTCCATAAGCGTACCTATAGAGGACATATCTGTAATAGTGCTAGAGACTCATCAAGTAAGCATAACAAATGCACTTCTTTCAAAGATAGCCGAGCTTAATATAGTGCTTTTTAGTTGTGATGATAAACATACTCCAAATGGAGTATTTTTACCTTTTCATCAACATAGCAGATACTCTCTTATGGCTCATCTACAAACAGAGTGGACAAAACCCTTTAAAAAAAAGATGTGGCAAAAGATAATCATACAAAAAATCAAAAACCAAGCTTACTGTTTAAAATATATTAAAAATGAGAATCATAAGAGTATCTACAACCTATCTTTACATGTAAAATCAGGAGATAGCACAAATGTAGAGAGCTCAAGCGCAAAACTATATTTTGAGTATCTTTTTGCTCCTTTCAATAGAAGAGATGATGAAGATTGGAGAAACAGCGCACTTAATTACGGCTACTCATTGGTTCGTGGTGCAGTAGCTAGAAGTCTAGTCTCTTATGGTCTTATTCCCTCTTTTGGAATTCATCACTGCAATCAACTCAATGCTTTTAATTTGGCCGATGACATAATAGAGCCTTTTCGTGCTTTTGTTGATGTTGTTGTTTATGAAATGTATGTGGAAAACATAGATAAAATTGCACAAAGAAAACAGAGGTTCATAAAAGAGGATAAAAATAGACTTTATGAACTGTTTGATGTAAAAGTTAAGATAGATAATTATCATACAACTCTTCTAAATGCTTGCGATACGGTGGCTTCATCTTTAGCAAATGCAACAAAATCAAAAGAGCATGAAGATATTTTTTTACCTTCATTAGATGTAGATGAATAGTTATGAGAGTAGATTTATGAGACTTATAGTCTTGTTTGATTTACCAACAAGTAGCAAAAAACACAGACGAGAAGCTACAAAGTTTAGAAACTATATATTATCACTTGGTTTTATGATGCTCCAATACTCTATATATGTGCGAGTTTGCAAAGGTCAAGATATAGTCGATAAATACCTAAATAAAGTCATGCAAAATCTTCCAAGTTCTGGAAATGTAAGAGTTTTACAAATAACAGAAAAACAGTATGGAAGAATGGAAATTTTAGTTGGAAAAGAGACAAAAGAGGAGCAAAAAATCACAAAATCACAACTTGTTTTGTTTTAAAAACTAATTATTGCTAGAAAAATAGAGCTATTTTTTGAAATTTTATACATAAAAATATTCCTTAAAGCCCTTGCTATAAGGGCTTTAAGGGTAGGTATTATAGCATATACATGTAGGAATGGGGGCTATAACAGCAAACAAAGTCATGACCTCATTAATACCATTATAGCATATACATGTAGGAATGGGGGCTATAACAGTTTCTTTCGGATGGTCATTTGTAATTACATTATAGCATATACATGTAGGAATGGGGGCTATAACCATCATGGTAAATATAAGAAAAACAGAAAATATTATAGCATATACATGTAGGAATGGGGGCTATAACCTATATTTGGTATTTTAGGAATAAAGTTTAATTATAGCATATACATGTAGGAATGGGGGCTATAACCGCTGCAGAAGACATAAAAATTGGGAAAATATTATAGCATATACATGTAGGAATGGGGCTATAACGCTTTGAAACCATAAAAGAAGTCCGTTTGTATTATAGCATATACATGTAGGAATGGGGGCTATAACTATAGCATGCTCTTTCATTAACTCAATGATATTATAGCATATACATGTAGGAATGGGGGCTATAACTTAACCATATATAAGAACTATCCTCTAAAGATTATAGCATATACATGTAGGAATGGGGGCTATAACACAAAGTAGATCTTCGTAATCATTAAAAAAATTATAGCATATACATGTAGGAATGGGGGCTATAACTTCTCTTCTTCATCTAATCCGTCTGTAGCGATTATAGCATATACATGTAGGAATGGGGGCTATAACTGTATCCTACCTGTTGTTTTGTTGCTTTCAATTATAGCATATACATGTAGGAATGGGGGCTATAACTTGGGAAGTATATAATGGATAATGCTTTAGATTTATGATACAATTTTAGGAATTACCTAATACTGATTAGATTGTTGAAACACTATCTAATCATGTCTTTCTAAAACATGCCATTTTGAATCTTTCACCCATGAATGCAGGGTCTATTAGTGTTTTAACTCTATTTAACTCTTTTACATAACTCTTGTCATTTGT
>JAERRW010000050.1 GCA_016735235.1 Sulfurospirillum sp.
TTTGAGAACTGCCACTCTTTAGTGATATTTCGATATAATACCTATCCTGAAGAGTTAGATGTTTATGTTTCATAAATAACCTTTAAGTTCTAGTGATTTATTGCTTAATTGTATCTAACTCTTCTATTTATTAGATAAATTTATAATCAACTATTTTAAGGTTATTCTTTTATGATGTGGATCTGGGTCAGACTAAAGAGTTAGTAATGACCATAAAAACTTATCCAACTTCATCTAAAGGGTCAGCCTCCTACTATAAACTTCTAAGATTTAATTTATTAATATGCTCTTCATAGCATAATTGATATAATTTACAAGTTCCATAAAAATAGCTTTATTAATGATGTTATATCAATAAAATTATAGTGAAAGTGGCTATTTTCAGGCTTTAATATTTAATTTAAATTTGTGAATTTATTGGAATTTATGTGCAAAAGTTGAGTAAAAATATCTTTATTATGAAGAAATAAAAGGCTATAAATGAGTAAAACAATAAGCAATATATTAAATTATCTACTACAAAATAGAAGATTAGAAACAAGCAATATAAATTATATATCTAAAGAACTTGAGCAATCTCAAAAAACTTTAGGCGATATTCTCATTCAAAATAGTTTTTTTTCACAAGAAAATATGCTTATATTGGTTATAGAGTTATATAAAAAAGGTTATTTAGTTATAGAAGAGATTAATAATAACTTTCCTATAGAGTTAGAATTCTTTCTTAAGAAATTAGCAAAAAACCTAAAATTAGAATATGTAGATTTAGATTCCATAGATGTAAACTATAAAATGTCGGTTAAAATACCATTTAATAAACTTAAAAAATTTAATGCTCTCCCTTTTAAGGAAGATGAAATAAATGTTTATGTAGCACTTAAAGATCCCATGAATATGAATATCCAAGAAGGTGTACAAAGAATATTTTCTAAAAGAGTTGTAAAATTTGTCATTTCTCAACCAATGCAAATAGAAAAATATATTAAAAAAGTAGAGATGAGTGAGAGTATAAAAGATTTAGTTGATGAGATAAGAAAGGAAATAACTTCAAGTATTGCAAAAAATTCACAAGAATCATCAAGTATACTAAAACTTATAAATATGATTCTTGAAACTGCCATTCTTGCAGATGCAAGTGATATACATATAGAACCAACAGTAAACAACTGTACTGTTAGGGCTAGAATTGATGGCATGCTTAATGAAGCTTTTATATTTGATGAAGATATTTACCCTCCTCTAGCTTCAAGAATAAAGTTGCTATCTAACATGGATATAGCAGAAAAAAGAAAACCTCAAGATGGTCGTTTTTCTACAAATATATTAGGAAGGGAGTTTGATTTTAGAATTTCAACTCTTCCTGTATTAAATGGCGAATCTATAGTTATGCGAATACTTGACAAGTCAAAAGTTATGATTAAAATAGAAGACTTAGGTATGCATGTAAAAAATTATAAAAAATTTAGTAAAGCTATGAAAACACCTTATGGAATTATTTTTGTTACAGGACCAACAGGTAGTGGCAAAACAACTACTCTTTATGGTGCTCTAAATGCTATTAAAAATATTCAAAATAAAATTATTACTGTTGAAGACCCAGTAGAGTATCAATTAAGCCTTACTCAACAAGTTCAAGTAAATCAGAAATCTGGTTTAACTTTTGCAAATGCATTAAAATCTATACTAAGACAAGATCCAGATATAATTATGATTGGCGAAGTTAGAGATCAAGAGACACTAAAAATTGCAGTTCAAGCCGCACTCACTGGGCATTTAGTATTTTCAACTCTTCATACTAATGACTCAATTAGTGCTATTGCAAGAGTTATGGATATGGGAATTGAGCCATATTTATTAAGTGGTTCTTTAATTGCTATTGAAGCTCAAAGGCTTGTTAGAAAACTCTGTTTAAATTGTAGAACCAAAACTACTCCTCCAAAGTCAATACTTAATGGCATAGAAAAATATCTTCCAAAAAAGTTTCAATTTTACAAACACAATGGTTGCGATAAATGCACACAAACAGGTTACAAGGGAAGAGAAATGCTTTCAGAAATACTTCTTGTAAGTGAAAAAATATCTAGTATGATTGCACAAGGCAATAGTAAAAAAACTATTCATGACCAAGCAATAAATGAGGGTTTCATTGACATGTTTCAAGATGGTGTTTTGCGAGCTGGACAAGGAATAACTACACTAGATGAGATAATAAGAGTAGTAAAATCATGAAATATTTTGAAGTACACTCTTTATTTAAAGGAAAGAAAAATATACAAATAGTAAAGGCACAAAATAAAAACAGTGCTATTGAAGTTGTAAAACTAAAAAACCTTGGCACAATAGTAAACATACAAGAGATTTCAACTCCATTGAAAGATCAACTAGAAACTATAAAAAATAATATAATGATAATTATTAACAAAAGAAATATTGAGATAAAGAACTTAATTGCTGCAATTAGACAATTAGCAGTTATGACTGATGCTGGAATATCTATACATGATTGCATAAAAGAGGTCTCAAAAGCTACTGCAGATAAAACATTAAAAAAAATATTTCAACAAATAGATGATGATTTAAACTCAGGACTTAGCTTAACTAAGTCTATGATGAATTTTAAACATGAATTTGGAGATGTTACTATTGCCATGGTGGAACTTGGTGAAAGCACTGGAAGCATGGCAGAATCTCTTGAAAAACTTGCAGAAATTCTTGAAGAGATGGAAGAAAATAGAAAAAAACTTAAAAAAGCACTTAGGTATCCGATCACTGTTATTGTTGCTATTGGAGTAGCATTTGCTATTCTTATGATTTATGTTGTTCCAAAATTTAAAGATATTTTTTCAAAATTAAAAACCGAACTCCCTGTTCCTACAAAAATACTACTATTTATGGAGCACATGGTAAATACTTATGGATACATACTGCTTATTATCTTAATCTCAATAATAGCAACTTCCAAATACTTATTAAAAAATAACAAAAAATTTAAAGCAAAATATGATCAATATATTCTAAAAGTATATCTAATAGGCAATATTATCTTTTATGCAACATTGAGTAGATTTACTCTTGTTTTTACAGAACTTATACGAGCTGGTATACCAATTTCCAGTGCTTTAGATACTGCACTTTTAACTCTTGATAATATCCATTTAAAGAAAAAATTAACTACAGTAAAGACTTCTATGAGTAGAGGCATATCACTCACTGAAGCTTTTAAAGATACTGGTCTTTTTGAAGGCATGCTCATTCAAATAATTCATGCTGGTGAGCAAAGTGGCACACTTGATAAAATGTTAGATAAAGTTACAAGCTATTTAAAATCAAGATTCGATGAAATTATAGACAACATAGCTACTTATATAGAACCAATTTTATTATCATTTATTGCTGGCATGGTTTTATTGATGGCACTTGGTATATTTATGCCAATGTGGGACATGTCCCAAGCAGTTAAACACTAAAATGGCCAAATAGAGTTTATGAATCTTGAGCCCCATGGCTTAGAGGTTGCTTGACCTATTTCACCTTCAGTTTTATAAAGTATTCTAGCATTAGCAATATATTTAGAATCTATAGTATTTGTCTGATCTATATCGTATGGCCTAATAACTCCGCTTATTTGAATAATCTGTTTTTCTCCATTGACAAGAAGTTCACGGTTTCCTTCAATAAAATAGTTACCATTTTTCAATATTTTTATAATTCTAGCCGATATAGTAGTTGTGAAAGTTTCATTTCTACTATTTTGACCACTCCCTGCATATGTGTTCGATGAGCCTGATTCAAATCCAATATTTCCAAGCCTGTTAAAAGTATTTGCAATTGCATTAATGCCTCCTCCAGCACTATCGCCTGCTGTTATTGTTCCAGCTCCCAAACTATCGTTACTAGCTTCTGATATAGTTTTTTTTCCTGTTGAACTTTGAGCTATATTTTCACTAATTACAACTGTAACTATATCGTTTGGATTCATAGCTTTTAAATCCGAAAAAAGAGGATTATCTCCTTGACCAAAAATACTTCCTGGATTAACAACGGCTTGCTGTTGTGTTTTAGAAGGAAGTTGCTCTACATAAACCGGAGGTTTCATATCTATTTGAGGATCAATATATTGAGTTGAACAACCTATAAACAATACTCCCATTAAAATCATTAAACTAATTATTTTCATTAATACTCCATATAATCAATATTTTTTTGCATAAATTAAGCAATTTTGGTTTCTAAAAGTAGATTTGTCTGTATTGCTATCTCAAGCTCTTCATTTGTAGGAATTACAAGCACTTTTATTTTAGATTCTTTTAAGGATATATCTAAAATCTCTTTAATTTTTTGATTATTCTTTACTAAATCTAACTCAATTCCTAAATTCTCTAAATCTGCACAACATCTCACTCTTGTATCTATAGAGTTTTCTCCTATGCCTCCTGTGAAAATAATGCAATCAAGCTTTCCAACAATAGCACTGTAAGAACCTATATATTTTTTAATACGATAAGCAAACATCTCAAGAGACAATTGAGCTTTTTTATCACCTTTTTTTGCCATCTTCTCTATTTCACGCATATCATTACTGCCACATATCCCTTTTAATCCACTTTGTTTATTTAACATGTTATCTAAATTATCAATATCTAAACCATTTTTTCTAGCTAAATAAAAAAGTATTGCTGGGTCTATATCGCCACTTCTTGTTCCCATAATTAATCCCTCAAGAGGAGTTAATCCCATTGTAGTATCAACACACTTTCCATTTTTTATAGCAGCCATGCTAGCACCATTGCCCAAATGAAGTGTAATAGCGTTAATATTTTCTACTTTAAGATACTTTTCGGCTTCTTTTTTTACATAAAAATGTGAAGTTCCATGAAAACCATATTTTCTAACTCTATCTTTTTCATAAGCTTCATAAGGAAGAGCATACATGTAAGCATAACTAGGAATTGTAGCATGAAATGCTGTATCAAAAACTGCAACTTGTGGAACTTGCGGAGACTGTTCCATGGTTACTTTTATGCCATCGAGATGTGCTGGGTTGTGAAGAGGCGCTAAAGGAATAAGCTGTTCTATCTCTTTTATAACTTCTTCATCTATTTTAGCTGGCTTAGTAAATTTTTCTCCACCGTGAACAACTCTATGACCAATTGCACCAAGCTCATCTAAACTTTTTATGGTAAATGACTCTATTAAAAGCATATTCATTAACATTAAACCAGAATTATGATTTTTTATTTGTTCTTTTTTTTCAATTATATTACCATCATACTCAATTTTTCCCGATGAATCATGTTCGCCAATTTGCTCAATAATTCCAGTTGCAAGTGATCTATTTTCATTCATTTCAAAAAGTTGAAATTTTATAGAGGAACTTCCCGCATTTAAAACTAAAATTTTCATTACAACTCTCCCATGTTCTCTTGTGCTTGTATAGCAGTAATTGCCACAGTATTAACAATATCGGCTACTAAACACCCTCGACTTAAATCATTAATAGGTTTTTTAAGTCCCTGTAAAACTGGACCAATTGCAACTGCATTTGAGCTACGCTGAACTGCTTTATAGGTATTATTTCCAGTGTTAAGATCTGGAAATATAAATATATTTGCTTGACCAGCAACTTTAGAATTTGGTAATTTTTTCTTAGCTACTTTTAAATCAATGGCAGCATCGTATTGCATAGGTCCATCAATAATAATATCATTTCTCATCTCTTTAGCTAATCTTGTAGCAACTCTTACTTTTTCAACATCTTCACCTTTTCCTGAAACTCCAGTAGAGTATGACAACATTGCAATTTTTGGCTCAATTCCAAATATTTTAGCAGTATCATTTGAAGATATTGCAATTTGTGCTAACTCACTTGCATTTGGATCTTGATTAACAGCACAATCACCATAAACCAACACTTTAGTATCTAAGCACATAAAAAATATACTCGATACAGTAGTTATTCCCGGTTTTGTTTTTATTATTTGCAAGGCTGGTCTTATCGTGTCTACCGTGGTATGAATAGCTCCTGAAACCATACCATCAGCATAACCCATGTGAACCATCATTGTTGCAAAATAAGTTACATGTACCATTGAATCTTTAGCCGCATCCATTGTTAAGCCTTTTTTTCGTCGTAACTCATAAAACTCATTTACAAATATACCCATTAAAGATGATTCGTTAGGATTAATAATTGTAGCCCCACTTACATCTAGCCCCAATGAAGTACTCTTGTATGCTATATCGTCTTCATCTCCTAAGAGAATTATGTCAACAACATCTCTTCTTAAAAGTATTTCGGTAGCTCTTAAAATTCTCTCATCATTACTCTCTGGAAGAACTATTTTTTTTCTATTTGTTCTAGCTCTTTCAAATAGATTATACTCAAACATAATAGGTGTTACTGTTTTAGAAGAGGCTAATGCTATCTTCTCTTCTATTTTCTTAACATCCACATTAGCTAAAAAAAGACCTTGTGCAAGTGCAATTTTTCTCTCACTTTTTGCTGTTATTCTTGCGGGAACATCATGAACTTTCATAGCTGTTGTATAAGTATCATCATTAACACTTAAAATTGGCATAGGAAATTCACTAAAACCTTCAATTAAGTTTTTTATTGCTCGACTAGGAATCATACCACCAGTTAAAAGAAGTCCTGCTATATTTGGATAATTTCTTGATTGTATTGTTGCAATTGATCCTATTATAATATCTGCACGATCTCCTGGAACTATAATAAAATCACCATCTTCAATGTGTTCTAAAAAATTCTCTAACTTCATGGCAGCTATCTTGCTTTGCCGAACAACTCTTTTAAGATCTTTTTGCTCTCCTAAAATTAACATGCAATTAAGTTTAATCAAAATTTCATTAACTGTTGGTGTATCGAGCTCAACAATTTCTGGTAAGTAATATGTAGGAACATCAAAAATTTCATTAGAGAGTTTAGCTAGAACAGTCTCATCCATTCTGTTTACAAAAGTAGCAAAATGGCTACAGCCTACTTTTTTAATCACATCAGATTCTATATTAATTTCATCTATAACTTCTTTTGCACTTTTATTTTTACCTTTTAAAACACTAACTAAAGGACTTCCTATATTTTTAGCGATAACTAAATTAATATCAAAATCAAGACTTTGAGTAAAGCATGATTGATTCAACCCCTCGACCAAAACAAAATCATATTTTTTCTCAAGTTTTTTAAATTTTTCTATAAGAGTCTCTATAAGATAATTTAAATTATTTTTTGCTATTAAAGTTTCTGCATCATATACTGTAAAGCCAAAACTCTGTGAATACTTCATATCTAAGTCATATTTTTCTAAAACAAACTCAATATCGTTATCTCTCTCATCGTTACCATCAATAATAGGTCTAAAAAATGCTACACTGCCCAGTTTTCTTTTCAAAATTTCCATCATGCCCATAGTTACAATTAAACTACCCGCAGATGGTTCTAGCGATGAAATATAAAGACTTTTTACTTCCATTAAACACTCCCAAAGTTTTAATTCTCAAATAATATAATAAAAATACAAAAAGAATACAATAAAAGCTAAAGCACTGCTTTAAATTCAATTTACATAAAGTTTGGTGTATCATTTGAAAAAAGTATTAAATCTCTCTTGCGAGTAGACTCACTTAGTATTTTCTCTATCTCTCTTTTATCTTTAACTATAATTTTGTCTGCTTTTTTTATATTTTTTGATAATATATCTAAATTTTTCTTTCCTGTAAGTATAACTAAATCAAAGACATCATCTATTTTTTTAGCTAATTCCATATTTGCTTCTTTTGTGCTTTCAACTATGCCAGGGGTTACTATAACTCGTCTTCCGCTATAGGAAGAAACCAATTCGTAAGAGGCTATCATTCCTTCAAAATTACCATTATAACTATCATCTATAATAAATTTTTCTCTATTTTCCATGCGTTGAAGTCTGTGTTTTACTCCTTTTATATTTTTTATTGCTTCTTTTATCTCTTCAATTTTCATTAAGTTTTTGCTCATTTGTATACAAGCTAGAATATTTATAGCATTAAATTCTCCAAGTAGTGGAGTATAAAAACTTTCAATATTTTCATTTAACTCTACATCAAAATATAGCCCATCAAGAGTTGAATTAATATCTCTAAGCTCATCACCATAAACAGTAGTTTTACTATCTGGATTTACATTTGCACTTACATGTACATAAGCATTTTTAAGTCTACTTGAGTTCAATAGCTCCATCTTTGTATCTCTTATGTTTTCTAGTGTTTTAAAATACTCCATATGTTGTTCACCAATTTTACCAATTATTGAGTAGTGTGGGTTTAGAAATGTTGCTATTTCATCTATATCTCCTCGTAATCTAGCCCCAGCTTCTACTATATAAATATCTGTTTTTATTGGCAAATCATCATTTATATCTTTAACAATACCGCCAAGTGTATTTATACTTCCCGGAGTCATATAGCATTTGTACTTATGTGATAGAATTTGATAAAGATAATTTTTTATACTTGTTTTACCAAAACTTGCAGTTATGGCTATTATAGTTAGGTTTTTATTTTTATCAAGTTTTATTTTAGCACTTTTTTTGAATCTATTAAAAATAATTTTTTCAAACAGTGTACTCATAAAAATTGCTATCATTATAGGTAATATAACACCAAAAATAGTACATGCTTGAGTTGTTAAGCAAAAAATATCTTGCAATATAGTTACCGTAAAAAGAAAAAGAAAAAATCTTTTTACTCGAGAGGTAAAAATAAGTTTTTTATCTAATCTTGTTTGCCACATGTACATAGTGGGTATCAAAATTAAATAGAAGTAAAAATAGAAAAAAATACCTAAAAAATAATAGAACAAAATTGGTATTAAAAAGAAAAATACATGCCAATCATATCTATTAAAATGAAAAACGGCACGCTCAAGCTTATAATTAAACCACTGCAATACACAAATAACATAATACCCAATAACTAAAACAAAAAATACATGTGAAATAAACTCAAAAATAATCATTTAATCCTCTTTTCAAATTTTGAAAAATTATACTTCAAGATTCAGGCTCTTAATATAGTTCAATTATTTTTTTTGCTATAATTTTTGAATGTTTTAGAAAAAAGAAATGATCTCCATTAAATTCAACAAATGCACTATCTTCAATAAGTTCTGCAATCTTTTTACCGCTACTTAATGGTGTACTTCTATCATTTATGCCCCAAAGAATTAAAGTTTTTGAAGTAACTTTTTTAAAATTTTGTGAAAAATCTTCATCAATTACTTTTTTATATGTTTTATACATAGTTTTACTCATTCCTCTAGCATCTTTGCCACCAAGGAATCTATTTGTTATTTTAAAACACCTACTCTTAAAATATTTATATTGCTCTTTAGTTAGAATTTTCTCAAGAAACTTTAATAATTTTATTAGAATTATTTGTTTAAAAGACTTTTTTCCTAAAATTCCTGCACTACTTAAAAGTATAAGATTTTTAGGTTTCAAAAGAGTAGCAACTTTCCCACCAAAAGAGTGGGCGACAATAGAAAAATCTTTTACTGACAATGAGTTTAAAAACTTTTTCACAATTTTAGCATAATCATATGTTGTTATAGGTATCTGTATAGAGGAATTTCCAAAACCAGGAAGATCTAAAAAAATAAGACGAAATTCTTTTAATTCACCGCCAAAAGCTTGTTTCATAATCTCTTTATTACTTCCCCATCCATGAAGAAACACAATAGTATCATTTCTCTCTTCGTTTAAAATCTCATAACTAACAGAGTAATTTTGAGAGTCATGCATTATATCTCTAAGAGCCATCTGTTCTACTCTTTTTATGTCTCTCTTTTAAAATCTTGACTGCCTCAAAATGATTATTTTGTATGAAATTTACCATTTTTGCCTTTCGCTACTTGAATTGAGTTTATGTATTTGTATTGCGGTAATACTTGTGTACATGTTGGTAAAAAGTTTGTCAAGCTAGATAAAACCTTATCAAAATCACTAAACAAGTAATTTGCCATACTCCCTGGAATTGGGTTTATCTCATTTATATAAATTTCATTATCTAATATAAAAAAATCACAACGAATAAGTGAACCAGAAAAAAGAGGCTCATATAACTTTTTAAATGTCTCTTTTAATTTTTCTTTCATCTCTTCACTTAAATCTGCTTCATTTACTCTTAATGTTCTTGAGAAATCTAGATATTTTTTATCAAAATCCAAAAACTCATCTTTCTTTGGCTCTTCTACTATAGAAAACTCATATTTATCTGTTTTGCAACCTGATAAATTATACTCTTTTACATCTCTTACAAAAGGTTCTATAATCACTTGTGTATCAAACTCAAAAGCAACATCAAGAGCATAATCTAACTCTTCTTTTTTCTTAACAATACTTATGCCAATAGAACTTCCAAGTCTTGTAGGCTTAATTATTACCGGATACTCTAACTCAATATTGCGTGAGCTTCCTTTATTTAGTGTCTTATAGTCCAATGTTTTAACCCCGAACTCTTTAGCATACATTTTTGTAAAAAGTTTATTGTAACTAATAGAGCTCGCCTCAACTCTAGGACCCACAAAAGGTATTTCAAAAAATTCTAACAAAGAGGAAAACTTTCCATCTTCACCATCGGCTCCATGTGAGAGATTAAGAGCTATATCAAAATCTATTTTTTTCTCGCCTATTATATTTTTTGCAAAAAATCCACCATTTTTTAATGTAAGTTTTTTATATTTTTTATACTCTCCACTACTAAATCTTTTTGAATTTATTTTTTTTGTTGGTATAAGATAAAACTCTCTATTATAATCACAAAATATATATATCAATTCTGCTTTTAAAACTTTTTTCATAACAATTGCACTTATTATACTTATTTCATGCTCAAAACTTTTACCACCAAAAATTATACCTAACTTCATCTACTTGATCCTTTTTTCAATTTTACTATCCTAATTTTTTCAATGCTTCTTTTATGAGTGAACTTGTGTCAGTTTGTTTGCAAGTTGAAAGTACTTTTTTTATTCTCTCTTTTTTAAATCCTAAACTTTCTAATGCTGTTATAGTCTCATTTACATAAACTTGTGTACTCAAATCATCACTTTGTAACTCAAAATCACTCAACTCTACCAAAATCCTCTTTGCACTCTTAGGACCAATACCTGGAACTTTTTTAAATGATTCTATCGAATTTAAACTAAGTGCTTTTGTAAATTCAAGAGGATTCATAGTTGAGCATACTGCAAGTGCGGTTGATGGTCCAACTCCATTTACTTTAACCAAAGTATCAAAAACTCTTTTTTCATCTATAAGCTTAAATCCATATAAGTTATCTGCGTCTTCTCTTATAATTTGTGTAACATGTAGAGTAACTTCACCCAAATTTATCTCATTTGAACAAAACAGAGATACATGTACTTTATAAATTAGTCCACTATTTGTTTTAATATGAACAAAAGTAGGCTCTTTTTTTACTATTTCCCCAAAAATACCCGTAATCATTAAGTAGTGTACTCTAGTGATTTTTTAATTTCATACGCTCCATCAGCCGTCTCAACTAAAGACATCTCTCTTATAATTTCATTTGATCTAGTATTATATATTTTCTCCACAGGAGGAGATATTAGCTTAAATTTTACCTCATTATACTCTTGCCAAGAAGAGTGGTTTATAATTTTTGCAGTGAATATATTAGCCTGAGCTTGATCCAAATCTTCTTTTAAATTTTTAAGTTGAAGTTTGTTATTTTTATACTCTTTTAAAAAATCATTATACTCATTTACATTTTTTTGAAACTCTTTTATTTTTGCAAAAAGTGCTGACGGAGGTTTTTTTCCATCTTTTTTAAGCACTCTTATCTTCTCTTGTACCATTACTACTGTCTGTCTTGTCTTATCGATTGCATTTTTTTTATCTTCTAAAAGCTTTGGAACTCGTTTAAGTTTCAATTCAATATCGTCAATCTCTTCTCTTTTTTTGCTTATATTACCATTAGACTTTTCTGTTTGATCTAAATCTATTAAGAGTTTGTTGTTTGTCCCTTTTAACTCTTGTATCTCTATAACATCTGACGCTGTTATGCTAACATTGGATGTCAATTTTTCTATAAAAATATTTTTTCCAATAATCTCTCCGCCAATAGCATATTTTACATTAATAATATCGCCTACAACTTTGCCACCTTCAAGTCTCTCTATATTAACTTCATTAGCAGCTACACTACCATGATGAATAGAAATTTCGGCAGTTTTTGCTTCAATAACTGATGTCTTGTGAGTTTGACCGCCTATTGTCAATTTATTAGCTTTTATTGTTGCGCCACTTGCTACATTTCCTTCTATATTAAGCTCGTATGTCTCAACATTCATACCCGGTCCTATAGCATCTTCAAAAACATTTGACTCTGTTATATTAATCTTTACTTCAGAACTCATATCAGTTTCAATTGACCCTGTGGTTTTAAAGCTTATTTCACCAACTTCCATATTATCTCTTATATTATATAAATTTGGTCTATCCTCTACAACATAACCATTTTTATCTGAAATATACTCTATTTTTTCACTATTCTCTTTAAGAAGAATATTTTCTTTATATTTTATAGATATTTTATGGCTTGTATTTGGTTTTCTTACAGGCATAAATTTGCCTTGACAATTTCTTCCAGAAACACCGAGTTGAGGCTTTATGTATTCCATTATGCAATCGCCCTTAGAGACTGCCAAAATGTATCCTCTTTTTGAGTAATCAACCTTGCCTTCTTTATCCTCACTTGAGATTTTTTTCTTATAATGATATATAAAATCATCATCAATAGGCAAAATTGGGTCGAGTCCTTTACAAACTACAAATATGTTATCTTGACTCATAATTCCATTGACTTTTAAATCTGAAACCAATATTTTTACCTTAGCATGCATTAGGTCATCGCATACACCAACAAACATACCAGCTCGTATTTTCTTTTTATTTATCTCTTCTATTATTTCATTCTCTATTTTTGAAAAGTATTTTATTTCTGTATTTTTTTTAATAGTAACAATTATTTTTGTAAGATCCTTATTGCCACTAAGTACCATAGAAGGGAGCAGGGAGCTATGTCTATCTTTTTGTATTTTAAATATATCTACTTTATATTTTTGTTTAATTTTCAAATCAGGGCTTAAAATGAAATCTTTATCTTTAAACTGTTTTTTATTTTTATCATTATCTTCTATCCAGCCTTTTTCTTTGTTTAAATAATAGTATGTTTTTACCTTAATAATTTTAAAATCTAATTGGGATATCGACAAGTTATTTGCGGAAGAAATTTGTTTCATCTCTTTTATTATATTCTCTTTTTCTACTATAATTGAATCAAATTCTAATTTTCTTACTCTATCTTTTTGTTTCTTTTTAGACTTGCTACCCAAGATTTTATCAAATAAGCCCATTGTGTGTCCTCTTGTCCTTTATTAATACATTATAATTGCATTATACTAAAAAAATGTTAATTAACCAAAAAAACAGTCTAAATAAGTTACTATTAATTTATGATTTTCAAGAATTTTTTTACAAACAGTATAGGCATACTAGTCTCTCGCATATTTGGTTTAATAAGAGATCTCTTAACAGCATCAGTATTAGGAGCCAATGTATATAGCGATATATTCTTTGTTGCATTCAAATTTCCAAACCTTTTTAGACGCATATTTGCTGAGGGAGCTTTTGGGCAAACTTTTATACCAGTATTTGTAAACTCAAAAAATAGATCTATTTTTGCTTATAAAACATTTACAAAATTTCTTATTTTTCTTATTTTTTTATCATTCATTGTTACTATATTTAGTGGATTTTTTGCAAAATTAATGGCACTTGGATTCGATGATGCAACTCTTGCCATCGCCTCACCTCTTGTGGCTATAAATTTTTACTATTTGCCACTAATCTTTACAGTTACTTTTTTAGGTTCACTCTTGCAATACAAAAACCACTTTGCAACTACAGCTTTTTCAACTGCAC
This sequence comes from Sulfurospirillum sp., assembly GCA_016735235.1. Classification (GTDB taxonomy): domain Bacteria; phylum Campylobacterota; class Campylobacteria; order Campylobacterales; family Sulfurospirillaceae; genus Sulfurospirillum_A. The sequence goes on from JAERRW010000050.1 coordinate 14,001, forward strand.
TTCTAAATATTTCCCTTATTGGTTCTCTTTTACTTACAGATGGTATGGATAAAAAAAGTATTGTCTATGCTATGAGTTATGCCGTTCTTATAGGTGGTTTTTTGCAAGTTTTAACTCATTTTTTGGCAATAAAAAATAGAAATCTTTTAAAACTTTTTAAATTTGGATTTGCAAATAGAAAAAAAAAGAGGGCATTAGATGAAAACAAAAAGTTCTTTCACTCTTTTTTTCATGCAATCATAGGTAATTCAACTCCACAAATATCTGCTTTTTTAGATACCGCAATTGCTAGTTTTTTACTTACTGGAAGTATTAGTTATCTCTACTATGCAAACAGAATATTCCAGTTACCTCTCGCACTATTTGCAATAGCGTTAAGTATTGGAATCTTTCCCAAAGTAACCCGCTTAATAAAAAATAGTGAGAATATAAAAGCTTTTATGTTGTTTAAAAATGGTTTTTGGTTTTTACTTTTTTTACTTACCATGTCTGCATTAGGTGGTTTTATATTGAGTGAAGAGATAGTAAAATTACTATTTCAAAGAGGTGCTTTTAGCAGAGAAGATACTATTCAAAGTGCTGCCATTTTACAAATGTATTTAGTAGGTCTTGTTCCCTATGGTTTAGCAAAACTATTTTCTCTCTGGCTTTATGCCAACATGAGACACAAAGAAGCAGCAAAAATTGCACTTTTTGCCCTTAGTACAAACATATTGCTTTATGCTGTTTTAGTTGAACCTTTAGGTGTAAAAGGCTTAGCATTAGCTAGTTCATGTGCGGGCATTGTTCTTTTAGGTTTCACAATACACTCATTTGGTATAAAAAAGTTTTTAGATATAATACGAGACAAAAAATTAGCTATATTTACTGGAATGCTTATTGTTTACATTCCAGCACTTCTATATATTAAGGAAATAACTAGTGCATATTTATGATTCTGCAAAAAGAGAAGAGGTGCTATTTGTACCAATAAAAACAGATAAAGTTAAAATATATGTTTGTGGACCAACAGTTTATGATAATGCCCATTTGGGACATGCAAGAAGTGCATTAGTCTTTGACCTTCTTCGCCGAACTTTTATTGAACTGGGCTATAAAGTAATATTTGTAAAAAATTTTACAGATATAGATGATAAAATTATCAAAAAAATGGATGAAACTGGACAAACACTTAATGAAATAACCTCTCATTATATAAACATGTACAAAAATGAGATGAAATCTATTGGTGTAAAAGATGCAGATTTAGAACCAAAAGCCACTCAAAGCATTAAAGAAATTATTGATTTTATAGAAGTACTTTTAGAGAAAAAAATAGCTTATCAAATAAGTAACGGCATCTATTTTGATACTTCAAAAGATAACAAATATCTTACTCTCTCTCGCATGAAAATGGATGACACAAAAGCAAGAGTTGAAATAAATAGAGAGAAAAAGAATCAAAAAGATTTTGTTTTATGGAAATTTTCTAAAAACAAAGAACCAAGTTATGATGCAAGTTTTGGAACTGGTCGTCCCGGTTGGCATGTAGAGTGTTCTGCTATGATTGAAAAACATATGGCTTATGATGGTAGTTATCAAATTGATATACATGCTGGCGGAGCGGATCTATTTTTTCCTCATCATGAAAATGAAGCTAGTCAAACAAGATGTAAAAGTGGGCAAGAGTTAGCAAGATATTGGATGCACAATGGTTTTGTAACAATAAATGACAAAAAAATGAGTAAATCTTTAGAAAATAGTTTTTTTTTAAAAGACGCTTTAAGAGAGTACGATGGAGAGATACTTCGTTTTTATCTTCTTAGCTCACACTATAGAGCAAACTTTAACTTTTCAAAAGAGGATTTACTTGTAAGTAAAAAAAGGCTTGATAAACTCTATCGTCTTAAAAAAAGAGTTTTTGAGTATAAAAAATCTACTTTATGCAAAGAGTTCAAAAAAAACTTTTTAAAAGCTTTAAGTGAAGATTTAAATATCTCTAAAGCTTTGTCTTTGCTCGATTTAATGATATCAAAAACAAATGAAGAGTTAGATCTTAATCCAAAAAATAAAACCATAAAATTTGAAACAAATGCAAACTTAAAATGGATTGAGAGTATACTTGGCATTGGTTATCAAAACCCTTACATGTATTTTCAAATCGGGGTTAATCAAACAGAAAAGAGATACATAGAAGAGTTGATAAACAAAAGAGCTAAAGCAAAAAAAGAGAAAGATTTTAAAAAAGCAGATTTTTTAAGAGAAACACTTACATGTAGAGGAGTTAATCTTATGGATACCGCTAATGGAACTCAATGGGAAAAGGTTAAATAATGTATGGTATAAAGTTAGTTATAAAGCGTTTTTCGCCATATTTTAAAGATTATATTCCCTATTTTATATTTTCAATAATAGGAATGATACTAGCATCAAGCGGAACAGCGGCTTCTGCTTATTTAGTAAAACCTCTTTTAGATGATATTTTTGTGGCAAAAGATATTGAAATGTTAAAACTTATTCCTCTTGCTATCATCGCAGTCTATTTTGCAAAAGAGTCTGGAAGGTATGCTCAATCTTATTTTACAAGCCTTATAGGACACGATATAATTAGAAGATTTAGAGATAAAGTTTTAGAAAATCTACTCATTCAAGATATATCGTTTTTTCACAAATATAGAACAGGAGAACTCATAAGTAGAAATACAAATGATATAGAAAAAGTAAGAACTGTTGTGTCAAACATGATTCCAGAATTTTTAAGAGAGTCTCTAACCATAGTTGGGCTAATGGCAGTTGTTATTTACCAAAGTCATACACTAGCTTTTTATGCACTTATTATTATGCCATTAACTATTGTTCCATTAAGTAGACTTGCTAAAAAAATGAAAAAAATCTCAAGATTATCGCAAGAAAAAGTATCTGATTTAACCTCAAAACTAAGTGAAATTTTTAATCATATTGAAATAATTCAAGCTAGTAACTCTCAAAAACATGAACAAGATTTATTTAAAGAGGAGAATCAAAAATATTTCAAACTTACTATGAAATCTGTAAAAGTGTCTCAACTAGTAAGTCCTCTCATGGAGACACTCGGTGCCATTGGAATTTCAACTGTAATTATGATAGGTGGGACAGAAGTCATTAATAACAATATGAGTATAGGAGCATTTTTTTCATTTTTAACTGCTCTTTTTATGCTTTATACTCCTCTAAAAAGACTCTCTAATCTTTACAACCAACTCCAAGATGCTGTAGCTGCGAGTGAGAGAATTTTTTTCTTGCTTGATAAAAAACCTACAATAGTTGGAGGAAACAAAGAGATGCCTAAAACCATACAAAATATAACATTTGAAAATGTAGAGTTAAAATATGGTGAAAAACAAGCATTAAATGGTATAAATTTACAAGTAAACAAAGGCGAATTAGTAGCACTAGTAGGCGATAGCGGTGGTGGAAAAAGCTCACTTGTTAATATGGTAGTGAGATTCTATGATCCAAGTATTGGCAAAATAAATATCAATGGCACTAACATAAAAGAGTTCTCACTACAAAGCTTAAGGGACTCTATAGCTATAGTAACACAAAGAGTGTATATATTTCACGAAAGTGTAGCCACAAATGTAGCTTATGGACAAAGTGTAGATGAAAATAGAGTTATTGATGCTCTTAAAAAAGCAAATGCTTATAAGTTTATAGAGGAACTCCCCGAAGGCATACACACTATATTGGATGAATTTGGAACAAATCTTTCAGGAGGTCAAAGACAAAGAATAGCAATAGCACGAGCAATATATATTAATCCAAAAATTCTTATTATGGATGAAGCGACAAGTGCATTAGATAGTAAAAGTGAAAAGAAAATTACAGAAGCACTAGAGAATTTAATAAAAAATAAAATTACATTTGTTATAGCTCATCGTCTAAGTACAGTACAAAAAGCCAATAAAATAGCCCTACTTCAACAGGGAAAAATAGTTGCTTTAGGAACAAATGAGGAACTCAAAAAAAGCAGTAAAGAGTATATGAAACTAAAAGACATGCAAGCCTAAAAAAGATGTTTCATTTATAAGTGTTATTATTTCAATTTTTCTTAATACTTTTTTGTATACTACATGTTAATATAAGTAAAGGTTATTCATGCATAGTATAATAAATAGATTGTTTTTAGTTTTAATGGTGTTGTTTTTAATAGGTTGCGGTGAAGATAATATTGGCACAGACAATAATGACACAATTACCCCCCCCCTCCTCTTGAGCCAGTTCCTCTATCGATGACTGTTTATATAGAAGATGTAAATGATGAAAATAGTTCAAAATATGTACTCTATCTTACACTAAAAAATGATACTAACTATAGTTTTCGTTGTCAAGATAGTGATCCTTATGAATGTTTAGTCCCCCTTTCTTATGGAATAAGTTATAATAGTTTAAAAGGAGTTAATTTATGTCAATTATTTTACACCCATGTGCCAAGACAACGCCAAAAATCAGAGAAGAGATATTTAACTCTAAAGAGAGTTTAATTA
>JAERRW010000029.1 GCA_016735235.1 Sulfurospirillum sp.
ACAAAAGGTGGCTTTCCTAGCGACAATAGCTTACTTAAACTACTTTTTATGGGTATTCAAAATGCCTCAAAAAAATGGACTATGCCGATAAGAAATTGGAGTTTAACCATCTCTCAACTTGCAATTCATTTGAGAGCATTATAGTCTAATATTAAAGTTAAATTTCATTAAAAAAATATTCTAATTTATTATCTCTATATAAACCTTGTTTTATATCAGTTATTTTAAAGTCATAATAATCAAAAACTTTTTTAAATTCTGAATATTTTTCTTCAGATACTGTTAAAAATGGTTTTTCTGCATCTAGTGCTTCAAATGATTTTTCAAATAATTTTAGACCATAACCTTTATTTTGGTATTCTTCAAATACTTTTAATGTACATAGTTTTTTTTCTTCATATTTGATTAATGATAATCCAACTATTTTATTATTTCTACTTTCAAATAAAAAATCTCTTTTATTATTTAAAATATCTGGCACTACTTTATTGTAGTACCAACTTTTAAAATCTGGATAATATTGTTCTGCACTATCTAATCTGCTATATATATTATTAAAATATGTATTATATATCTCTAATAAACCTGTATTAGTTTTAATCTCATTAGTTAGTCTCATTTTTATCTCCTTTTATAATGGGTATCGTACTATTTATATCTTTAGTCTTTTTTACCATACTCATATCATTAAAATCATTACACCACTTTTTAGTTATGTAATTACCAAATACACCACTAATCGCACCTAAAGATAATATTGACAATATCATCAATCCAATTAGCAAGTTACTTTTTGTTATATAAGATATCTTTACAAATAAATTATAATCTTCAAAGTTCTCTCTCTTCCAGTGATATGCAATTATTTTATTTATATCTTTTGCATTTTCTTTACTTAAATACTCCTCCCAAATATGATTTTCTAAAATTCTTGATTTTTTCACTTCTTCACTTTTAAATATAAAATTAGTAAAATTATTTGTCATTAAAAATAAATTCATAGAAGTAAATTTTATATCTGATAATTTATCGACTACCGAACTTGGTAATTTTCTTACACTATTTATATTTACTTCTAAAAAACCATTTTTTTTGAAAAGTCCATCAAGTAAAATATAATTTTCATCACTTTCTGTGAAGATTGATTCAAGTTTATTAATCCTAAATCTATAATATATTGTATTAATGTTCTTTTTATTATTCTTGTTGATTTCAAGTGTTACAATTTGGTCTTTTATATTTATATCATTTTCTTTATCTAACTTGCAATACAAAAAATTATCAATAGTCTCATCATGAAATTTTACAGTACTAAAACTTCCACTTGGTGGAGTTACATCTAAATTTTCATTAAACATGGCTTTCGTTAAGGAAGGTTCAGAAGATAGTAGCCCAGCTTTATCTTCTATATCATCGATATCTATGTCATAAGGAATATAAATATGTAATTTATCTATCTTTTTGTAATTTGTAATTTTTAATCCAAATTCTAAATAGTTGTTTTTTGATTCTTTAGTATGCCAAATATTAACATCAAGATGAACTTTTAAATCGTCTTGTTTATCCCACCAAACTGCGATACTATTCATTGTTCCATTATTAATAGCCATCTATCGCCTACTATACATATTTAAAAGATTGAGGAGCTTTGAAATTAACATACATCTCATGTGGGCATTTAGGTTTGCTGTATTTATTTAATGATTTTATTTGTATGGCATAGCCTATATCTTTATCAATAAAATAACAATCATAAAAAACTTTACTAATTCCAGAATAATCTTTAGTTTTTTCCCATAGCTTCTTTGGATGTTCTTTTATAATATTTTCAATATCAAACTCACCTACAATTTTACCAACAGGCTTTGTTGCATATACTACTACAGTCTTTATGTTTGGTTTTGTAAATATTTGTTTTCTATATTCAAACTTTTTACTTCCATCAAATATTTTCTCAACAAATTTAGGTTTAATTGATAACAATACTTTCATTTACTTCTCCTGCTTTTATAATTTTTTTTGGGTCTAACAAACTTTAGAGTTTATTTTGTCTTAATTCTTTTAATATCATATTATATAAATTATTAGATCTATTGTTAAATCTAAATTCACTTTCTTTAAAGTGAAGATAAAATGTTTTCTCGCTCAATCCATTAAATTGGGATAGTCTTCTTTTAGTAAAACTCCAAAAAGATTCTATTCCAATGAGCTTTGCCTCTTGCAAATTCATTATGTGAATGATAAACTCTATAATGATCATATCCATTTAAAACTAATCCATCATATGCCTTCCAACCATCTGTATGAATTGTACTGCCTTC
>JAERRW010000047.1 GCA_016735235.1 Sulfurospirillum sp.
GTTAATGAAATATTTTATAGATACAAATATTATTATTGATTTATTGAATAAAGATAAAAATGCCCAAAAAAAAATAAAAGATATCATTTCAAAAAACGATATTAAACTTTTTATAAATAGATTAGTACGCATGGAAAGTTTAAGAACTTTTCCTTTGAAAAATACTAAAATATTCAAAGATGCAGAAGATACATTAGAGAGTTTTGAGCAACTAGAGATAAAACCAAGTATTTATGAAAAAAGCATTAATTTTTCAAGATACTGCAAGAGTAAAGGTATTAATCTAAAAGGCAAATGTGAAGCAATAGATTATTTACATTTTATGACAGCTAAGCATTATGGGTTAAAAATAGTTACTAATGATAAAGATTTTGAAAAACTAAAAAAAGCTTATTCTAGCTGGGAAAGTTTTTAAAAATCTGTGTAAATTGAGAAAAATAACAAACACTCAAGAAGACACAGAAATAGATGTAGAGCAATTTGCTCGTGATGTAAAAACTAGAGCAAATGGTTATGCCTCAAAAAATGGACTATACTAGCAAGAAATTGTAGTTTAACAATTTCTCAACTTGCAATTCACTTTGACGGCAGGCTAGATAAAGCTTTAAATTTATGATACAATTTTAGAAATTACACAATGCTGACACAGATTATTGAACGCTACCGGAGCTTTGGGAATGAGAGAGAGAATATAATAATTATAAGCTAATGAGTCTTAAAAAAGGTAAAAGTTTATGCTATAATGACAGTATTCTGTCACAAAGGAGTATAAATGCAAGCAGTAAACTACACTTCAGCACGAAATAACCTAAAATCTATCATAGATAATGTTTGTGATAACAATGAAGAGGTTATCATAACAACTAAGAACAATAAAGCGGTCGTTGTTGTATCATTAGATGAGTATAATCAGACTCATGCAAAACTCAAGTGTGATGTGATAGAAGCAAAAAAACAGATAGAACAAGATGATTTTATTAGTATAGATGAGGCATTTGAAAGGGCAAAAAGAAGTTACCGTGCCTAGTGTTATTTTTTCAAAAAAGGCAACAGAAGCTTTGATAAATCAAGCCCAATACATCTTTGAACAAACACAAAATATAGAGATTTCAGATATCTATTTAGATGACATGCAAAAGTTCATAGTTTTAATCTTAAGAAGCTTCCCAGAATCAGGACGACCAACTGATGAGATATTAAAAGGGAGCAGAAAGATTGTTTATAAGGGATATTCTATCATATATCAAATAGGAGATAGACGCATTGAGGTCTTGACAATATACAGGGAAAATTTAAGCAAGTGAAAATTTTAAGGCTATAAAGGTGAAAAATGAGAGAATCTACCTCGCTCCCAAGCTCCAGTTTGGGAATGCCTAAGTGGGATAATTTATCTGTTTATTTTAAATATCCAGAAGATATTAGAAGAGTGATTTATACCACTAATATCATTGAATCAGTTCATAGACAATTTAGAATGCTGACTAAAACTACTTTTTGTGGGTATTCAAAATGCCTCAAAAAAATGGACTATGCCGATAAGAAATTGGAGTTTAACCATCTCTCAACTTGCAATTCACTTTGATGGTAGGCTAGATAAAGCTTTAAATTTATGATACAATTTTAGGAATTACTTGATGCTGACACAGATTATTGAACGCTGCCTGTTGTGAGTAAGAGGCACTTCATGCATGTTAGAATGTGCGTCTATTGTAAATTTTACAACAACGAAAATAGATTTTTAACATCATCAAGTTTAGGAATAAGATTCATTCTCGTTCCAATATTGCTCTTTTTTGCTAAATCATAAATTAATCTTAAAACAGAATAGTCCTCTAAGGCAAAACCTATAGAATCAAACAATATAGTGCCATGGGTTGATACATTTAACTTTTTTTCGCCTCGTATTACTTCATGTATTTGTGTACATGTAAAGTCTGTTGGCATTTGTTGAATATCGCCTTCTATCTTTGCTTGTTCTAGATACTCAACAACTACAGTGGAACTTTCGACTAACTCTTTTTCTATCTCTGTTTTACCAGGACAATCTCCTCCGATAGCATTTATAAAAACATCTTTTTTAATCATCTCTTTTGTTAAAATAGTTTGGTATCTTTTATCAGCAGTGCAAGTTGTAATTATATCGGCTCTCTCAACAGCATCATATGAGTTTTTACAAGGAGTTATTTTTATATTAAACTGTGCCATATTTTTAGCGAATTTTTTCATAGCCTTAGAGTCAATATCGTAATAACGAATCTCTTTTAAATTAAAAATATATGAAAAAGCAAGGTATTGAAATTCACTTTGTGCTCCTGTTCCAATAAAAGTTAAAACAGAAGAGTCTTTTTTTGCTAAATATTTTGCAGCCATGGCAGAGTTAGCGGCCGTTCGCAGTGCGGTTAATAGTGTCATTTCTGTAAACATTAAGGGCTGACCTGTAGAAGTAATAGAGAGTTGTCCAGTTGCCATAACTGTCATTTTATTTTGCTCTGGATTTTTTGGATGACCATTGACATACTTAAAGCTATAGAGTTTACTGTTATTTATTGGCATAAGTTCTATTACTCCACCATTAACATGGTTGGCAACTCTTGGGCATTTATTAAAATCATTCCAGTTAGAGTAATCCTCTTCTATTGTTTTGATAAGCTTTTTGTAGAACTTCTCATAACCAATTTTTGATATAATTTCTCTTATGTCCTCTATTTCTAAAACTAACATTTTTGTCCTTTTGTTTGCTTTATGGGGAAAATAATTTTTTTTTATTACTAGCAAGTGTTTACATATTTACTTTTATAAATATAAAGTCTTACATGTTGCAACTTAATAGTGAGTTAATATTTAGATATAATAGAGTACTTTTTGTAAGGAAATTTTAATAATGAATAATATAACAATAAAATCGCCCTTAGATATGCATCTTCACTTAAGAGATAAAGAGATGTTAAAAATTGTAGCACCGCTTAGTGCAAAATCTTTTTCTGCTGGAATTATAATGCCAAATTTAGTTCCACCAATTACAACCATAGAAGATATAAAGAACTATAAGCAAAGAATTATAGATTCAATTAAAAATGAAAAATTCGAACCTTTAATGACACTATTTTTTAAAAACAACTACACCTATAAGTTTTTAGAGGAAGTAAAAGAGTACATTAGTGCTATTAAACTCTATCCATCGGGGGTTACGACTAACTCACATGAAGGGGTGAGTAATATGAATATTGAAGAGCTTCGTGAAACTTTTGAGGCTATGAGTGAGCTAGGTATTCCTCTTTGTGTTCATGGCGAAACTGATGGTTTTGTTATGGATAGAGAGGCCGAATTTGTACCTATATATGAACAATTTGCTAAAAACTTTCCTAATTTAAAAATTATAATGGAGCATATCACGACAAAAAATAGTGTAAATTTACTTAATTGTTACGATAATCTTTATGCAACCATAACAGTACAACATCTTTTTATTACTTTAGATGATATTGCTGGAGGCATGTTAAAGCCTCATCTATTTTGTAAACCAATTGCAAAAAGATATGAAGATAGAGAAGCTCTTTTAAGTGTTGCACTTAGTGGTCATCATAAAGTAATGTTTGGAAGTGATTCTGCTCCTCATCCAACAGATAAAAAAGAGTGCTTTGGGTGTGCGGCAGGTGTTTTTACCGCTCCTATAGCTCTTATGGCATTAACTTCACTTTTTGATTCAAATAATGCATTAGAAAATTTACAAGCTTTTGTTAGTGATAATGCTCAAAAAATATACAGTTATAAACCTTTAGATAAGAGAATAGAATTGACTAAAAAACCTTTTGTTGTTCCTCTTAACTATGCAAATATAGTTCCTATGTTTGCTGGTGAAGAACTACCTTGGAGTATTGTTACAAAATAAAATGGTCACATGCCTCCACTAGTTGCCATTTTTTTCTCCCACCTCCCACCAATATATGCTAAAAGAGCGGTTATGCAAAAGTACATACCAGCAATAATTATCCATGTCTCAAATGGTGAAAATGTATTTGCAACAATTTCACGCCCTACTTTTGTTAAATCTGTAATAGATATAATTGATACTAAAGAGGAGTCTTTAACAAGAGCAATCATTTCGCCAACTAGTGTTGGAAGAGCTCGTTTTAGAGCTTGAGGCATAATTATAAAAGCCATGGTTTCAAAGTAATTCATGCCAAGCGATTTTGCTGCTTCGTATTGTCCTTTGTCTATAGACTGAATTGCACCTCTTAAAACTTCTGCTATATATGCACCAAAAAATATACCAAGCGATAATCCGCCAGCTAAAAATCTTTCTAATTCAAATATAGTGGCAATTATAAAGTAAAATATAAATATCTGTACAAGTAGTGGGGTCCCACGAATAATAGTTATGTAGACTGTTGCAATATCTTTCAAAAATTGATAGCTAGATAGTCTCATAAAGGCTAGTAGTATTCCTATAGAAAAAGCCAATATCGCAGCAAAGCCTGATATTTTTATTGTAACTAACAAGCCTTTTAAAAGTGGTCCCATAGCCCATGATGAACTTTTTGCTACCTCATCATACTCAAAAAGTTCATCACCGCTATCTATAGTTATATTATAATTGCTAGGAATTTCTAACTCTATACTCTCTTCATGATTGCTTAATAATACTGTTCCATTTTTCTTTATCTCTACAATACCATCAAATGGTGCTTCTATGGCTGTTATTTTTTCATATACAAAGTATTGCGGAACACTTGTCCATTTCCAAATATAGTTCATATTTGAAGCTGCATTAAATAAAAAATAGACTACTACTACATAAAAAAAAGTAGCTACTATATGCCCAAATGTTCTATTTTTTAATATTGATTTTTTTATTTTTGCCATTTTTCTTATTAACCTTAGATAGTTCTTGTTTAGAGTATACACTTATTGAGCGACCTAGAGAGACTTTAATTGTGTCTCTCTAGGTACTGTATTACATTACTTTTTTTTGCCAATTATCTTTTTCAAACCACTTGTCATATATTTTTTTATACTGACCATCAAGTTTTGCCTGTTTTAAAAAGTTGTTTAGCCAATTTGTAAAATCTGGATCTCCTTTTCTTATAGCCCAGCCTAATGGCTCATAAGTTAAGTCTTTATCTAAGTGTATAATATTGCCCGTTCCAGCTTTTTGTGCAAAAAAGATAGCATTATATGGTTTGTCATAAACAAAGCCATCAGCTTTTCCATTAAGCACTTCTTGAGCTCCATCAGCTTCTGTTTCAAATGTTCTAATTTTTGCTTTTTTAAACATTTTTCTTGTTGCTATCTCTCCAGTAACACCCAATTTTGTAACTATTGTGTACTCTTTTTTATCTAAATCTCTCCAAGTTTTTCCTGCATGTTTTTTTTGTGCTATAATTGTTTGACCAACACTCATATAAGAGTCGGAAAAATTAATTTTTAGGTTTCTCTCTTGAGTAATTGTCATTCCACTCATAATAATATCAAATTTATCTGTTAAAAGTGCGGCTATAATTCCGTCCCATGCAGTAGGAACAAGTTCTAGTTTAACACCCATTGCTTTTGCCATTGCTTCTGCCATATCTACATCAAACCCAATAATATTACCTTTTTTGTCTTTCATCTCAAAAGGCATGTAACCCGGTTCCATTCCTACTCTTAAAACACCTCTTTGTAGTATTTTATTAAGTGTAGATTTTTTCCACAAGTTAATATCATCTGCACTTATAACACTATTTAGCCCAAGCATTACAATTAATGCAACAAGAATTTTTTTCATCTATTTCTCCTTTAAAATTTATTTTCTAATGTATCAATACCTCTTTGAGAAATTTTTTAGCACGATCTGTTTTTGGATTGCTAAAAAACTCATTTGGTGTATTTTCCTCTAAAATCTCGCCTTCATCCATAAATATTATACGATTACATACCTCTTTAGCAAAACCCATTTCATGAGTTACACAGATTATAGTGTAGTTTTCATGTGAAAGATCTCGCATTACATCAAGTACTCCGCCTATCATTTCGGGATCAAGTGCGGAAGTAGGCTCATCAAATAGTATGATTTGAGGTTTCATGGCCAATGTTCTAGCTATTGCAATACGCTGTTTTTGCCCGCCACTAAGTTCACTTGGATAATCATTTGCTTTGTGTACAAGTTCTACTTTTTTTAAAAGTTCAAGAGAGTTTTTCTCTGCATGTTGCTTTGAAATACCTTTAACTTTTGTTTGTGCTATGGTTATGTTTTCCAATATTGTTAGGTGAGGAAAGAGATTAAAATGTTGAAATAACATTCCTGTATCTGCTCTTAATTGATTTATATTTATTGAATTATCATATAGATCTTTACCCTCTACATGTATCTCTCCACTGTCTATCTCTTCGAGTCTATTTATGCATCTAATAAGAGTAGATTTTCCACTCCCGCTAGGTCCGCAAATGACAACAATTTCTCCTTTTTTTACGGAGAAATTGATATTTTTAAGTACATGGAAATCTCCATAATACTTGTTTACATTTGTCATATTTACTATTAGTTTATCCATTCCTAAAATATGCCTTTCATTGCATTCAAACTTAAAGTTTAGCCATATATTATAAAATTAAGGTTAAAGAAGAAATTAACTTCTTCTATAATTAAACAATTACATAAACTAAACTTAGAACTATTTTGAGTAAAATATGCTAAAATGGCACTTAAAAGGTAAGTTACTTGATAAAAAGCAAAATACGAGAGTTTAGAGCAGAACTTGGAACTTATTTTAAAAACAGAAGAGATCAAAATGTATAAAATATTAGTAGTTACAGTTTTAATTTTAACAGTAGGATGTTCATATAAAGCACCATTTTTATCTTCAAAACCATATTATGTAATTATAAAAAATTCTCAAATAGCGGTGGCAGATACTGGATTTATGAATAAAAACAACAAAAGAATAAACCTTCAACTATTTTCAGCGGCAACTCCTATACTTAATTTAGATATAAAAAATAATATATGTTTAGATTATGTCTGTGTTTCAAGAGAAACATTTAATGAAAAATTTTTTGGATATTTGCATTATGATGACTTTATAAATAATCTTCTAAATTTTAAGCCAATATACGATAAAAAAAATCTACAAATAACAAAAATGGGTTTTGAGCAAAAAATAACAACAGATAAATTTAGTATAATCTATATAGTAAAGGAAGAAAATCTCTATTTCAAAGATAAAAAAAATAGAGTATTAATAAAATTAGAGGAATTAAAATGAAATATATAGGAGCACATGTAAGTGCGAGTGGTGGAGTTTTTAACGCACCTATAAATGCGACTAAAATAGGTGCAAAAGCATTTGCATTTTTTACAAAAAATCAACGACAATGGAGAGCAAAAGAGTTAGATAGTAAAACAATATTTAAATTTAAAGAGGAGTTGGAGAAATCTGAAATACTTCCAAGACATGTATTGCCTCATGATAGTTATCTTATAAATTTAGGGCACCCGGAAGATGAAAAAAGAGAAAAATCACTTAATGCTTTCATAGATGAACTAAAGCGTTGTGAACAGCTAGGACTTGATAGATTAAATTTTCATCCAGGAAGTCATTTAAAACTCATTAGCGAAGATAACTGTTTAGAGCTTATTAGCGACTCTTTAAATGAGGCTTTGCGTCAAACATGTGGTGTAAAACTAGTAGTTGAAAATACAGCAGGGCAAGGCAGTAATATGGGTTACAAAATTGAGCATTTAGGTTATTTGATTAATAACTCCATAGATAAGTCCCGAATAGGTGTCTGTATTGATACATGTCATCTGTTTGTCTCTGGTTATGATTTACGATCTGTAGAAGTATATAAAGAAACTATGAATAAATTTGATACAATAGTAGGATTTAATTATTTAATGGGTATGCATCTAAATGATTCAAAACCAGCTCTTGGAGCTAAAGTAGATAGACACCACTCCATAGGAGAGGGGAAATTGGGCATTGAAGCATTTAATCTTATTATGAATGATGATAGAATAGACGATATACCTATGGTGCTTGAAACCATAGATAATACTATATGGGATCAAGAGATTAAATTACTTTATAGTTTAATCAACAAATAGAGTTTTATAGGACAAAATATGAATAATTATTTAAAAGGCATAATGATGCTTAATCTTAGTACTATAATACTAAGTGCCTCAGGATTTAAAATTGCAGAACAATCATTAAATTCAAGTGCCATGAATGGGGCTAATATAGCTAGTGCAAATGGAGCGGATGCTAGTTATTATAATCCTGCAAACATGGTTTGGATGGACAGAAGAGCTGAAATTGAGACGGCTATTATGATCAGAAATTTTAGAGATGCTAAATATAAAGATATTGATCCTGACTTTAATGGGAAATCAGAGGCACATAATGTTTATACTCCTACCTTTCACTATATTTCACAAGCAACATCTGAAAATTTAAGATTTGGTTTTTCTTTAGTAGAGTCTGGTGCTATCTCGGAGAAATGGGGTAGTCCTCGTCAAATGCTAGAAGCAGAAGATGTTAATATAAGAATTATGGAGTTAAATCCAACAGCTAGTTATAAAATACATGATAAATTGGCAGTGGGTTTTGGGTTAAGAGGAGTCTATACTCAAGGAGCTATGAAAACACGAAATGAATCAGAAGAGACTTTGATTAATGGAGATTTGTATCAAAATGAGATAAACTTTGATTCAATTGATGTAGGATACAACCTTGCAGTAAGCTATAAACCAACAAGAAATTTAGTTTTTTCATCGACTTATCGCTCTGAAGTTGATTTAACAGTCGAAGGGGATGCAAAAGGGTGGACACAAGAAAGAGTTCCGACAAATTCTAAAAAAGAAAATTTTAATACTAGTGCATCAACTCGAGTTACTTCTCCTGCAACTTTATCATTGGCAACAGCCTATACTATGGCAGAATCTACAGGTGAAATAACAATTGAATTTGTATATGAGAGGACATATTGGTCTTCATATGATAGTTTGGAATTTAAATTTGATGATGCTACGGTTGATAGATACTTTGGATCTGTTGCTCCTAGAGATTGGAAAGATACTACTGCCTACCGTGTAGGTGGCTCTTTTCAAGCAACGAATGATTTAAAATTGATGATAGGTTTTGCACTAGATGAAAGCCCTGTTCCAGCAGAAAATTTTTCATTTATCCTGCCAGACAGTGATGCGAAACTCTATTCAACAGGTTTTGAATATAGAGTAAATGATGATATAAAACTAGGCTTAGCTTATCAATACAAAAAGAGAGAAGAGGTAACAATAGTAAATGAACCTTCTACAGATTCTCATGAAACAAAGCCTATTAATGGAGTATTTGAAAATAGTGCAGACCACCTTCTTTTGATGTCAATGAGTTATATTTTTTAAGAGGTTTTAATTTCTTTTATCTTTTATTATGGTAAAATGCGACAATAAATTTAATTTTTATGAAAGGCATTAATTGCACTACTTAGTAGATTTTTTAGATAGTAAACATGTTGAAAAAAGTATTATTTTTGAACATCTTAAATCGACTATAGAGGAAGCTAATCTCCTTAAAGAGATAACAAAACAGTATATTGATGGAAATGCTGAAATTTTAGTTTTAGATACTCTTGTAACTCTCTTTGGAGATAAAAAATATAATCATATCAAACAGCTATATTTAGTAAAAAATTTACTCGATCAAGGCTGGATAACTCTTGGGGCTTTTATTAATTTTAAAACTGCAGAAACTTCAACTCTAAAACTTTTAAATACTACAGTAACCCTTAGTAGTGGGTTTTTAAAACTTATAGAAGATGGCAGTTTAGATATGGAGTTGCCAGAGATTACCCCTTATAAAGACCACCTAGAGTATCTAAAAGATCAATTTTTAAGAATAGGAATATATCAAAAACTTAGTATAAATAAACAAAATGCAATAAGCATAAACAACACAACAATAAAACTTAAACTTTTAGAAAAAAGAATATTGACAAGAGTAGAATCTAGTGAAATAGAAATAGCCATAGAGAAAATCTTTTTAGATTACAGTTTAAATGAAAAAGAACAAGTTATATTTTTAGCTCTTTTAAAAGAGGAGTATGCGAGCGATAATGAATCATTAAGAGACATGAATACACTAGTTAATTTAATAAGCATAGATGATTATGAAAAGATAAAAAATAGAGCTTTACTTGAAGAGGGCTCAAAGCTTATTGAAGATGAAATTATAGATTATGATGAGATGCTCAATGGTTTTGGAGGGGTTTCAAGAAGTTTTTTCATAAGTGAAGAGTTACTTCAAAAAATCATGAATCCAAATAAAGATAAAAAGATAAAAAAGATAAAATTGGACATGCTTATACAGAAGCAAGATATTTTTGAATTAATTGACCCTAAAACAACACTAGATGATATAATTTTAAGTAACAAGACAAAAGAACTTTTAGATAATCTACTCAAGCAAGTAGATAAAAATGTAATAAGACTCTTAAGAGAGTGGGGAGTTAAAGAGAGGCGTGGTGGAATAGATGCTAAAATTATATTTTATGGTTCCCCGGGAACTGGCAAAACTGTAACCGCACACTCCTTGGCAAAGTCTATGAAAAAAAGAGTTTTAAGTTTTGATTGTTCTAAAATACTCTCTAAATATGTAGGAGAGAGTGAGCAAAATGTAAGGGCAATTTTTGATACTTTTAGAGACTTATCAAAAAAAACAAAAACAGAACCTGTTTTACTATTAAATGAAGCTGATCAATTTTTAAGTTCCCGCACTACAGACAACTCTAGTGGAATCGATAAAATGCACAACCAAATGCAAAATATATTTTTAGAACAAATAGAGAAGTTTGATGGGGTTTTAATAGCAACTACAAATTTATTAGAAACTATAGATAGTGCATTTTCAAGACGCTTTGATTATAAAATAGCATTTGAGAGACCTTCACAATCACAAAGAGTTTTACTTTGGCAAAAACTTCTTCCTAAAAGTGCAGTTTATGAAAATAATTTTTCTATAGACAAGCTAGCAAAGCATAATCTTAGCGGAGGTCAGATAAAATTAGTATTAAACAATTGTGCTTTGAGAGTTGCAATAAAAGAAAAGCCAATATTTAACATGGAGGATTTTGAAAATGTTATAATAAGAGAAAAGGCAAGTGTTTTTGGTGAAGAGAAGTTAATGGGGTTTGTTTCGGTATAATAATAAAACGGAACTTTTGATAGTTCAATACATGTAAGGATTTTATATGACACAATTGTCGCATATGGATTTTGCTCATCCCTATTTTGGAGCATTTTTTCTTTTAATATTTGGTTTTGTTGTATTTTATGGGATTACTATTTTAGCAAGAGTAGTCTCAAGAAAAATGGCTAGGCTTGATACTGAAAAATTGAAACTCTCTATTTATGAGTGCGGTCCAGAAGTTAGTAAGCAACCTAACAAAATTTCGGCTCATTTCTACCTTTTTGCTCTTTTATTTATACTGTTTGATGTAGAGATTATATTTATGTTTCCATGGGCGGTAAACTTTAAAGTTCTCGGTTGGTTTGGTTTTCTTGAGATGATACTTTTTATTGGACTTCTCACAATTGGTTTTATATATGCATGGAAAAAAGGAGCGCTTGAATGGCACAGCATAAGATAAATTATCTTAGTGAGGGTGGCTTACCTGTCGCTCTTACAACAGTAGATAAACTCGTTCAGTGGGGCAGAAGTAATTCACTATGGCCCATGACATATGGATTAGCATGTTGTGCTATTGAGATGATGGCAACAGGAGCTAGTAGATACGACTTTGATAGATTTGGAACTATTTTTAGAGCTAGTCCTCGACAATCTGATGTTCTTATAATAGCAGGCACTTTAACAAAAAAACACTCTCCTTTTATGAGAAGACTTTATGACCAAATGAGCGAACCTAAATGGGTTATTAGTATGGGAAGTTGTGCAAATACCGGCGGAATGTTTAATACATATGCAACAGTCCAAGGAGCAGATAGAATTATACCAGTTGATATTTATCTTCCCGGTTGTGCACCTCGTCCAGAATCTTTACAGTATGCTCTTATGCTTCTTCAAAAGAAAGTAAGAACTCAAAGTTGTTCAAACAAATTAAAACCTAAGAGGTTAGTGTAATGAGAGAATATTCAGACAAAAAAAATAGACAAGCGAAAGCTTATTATAGTGATAGGTTTTATCTCTCGCCTCAAGTTCCTAAAGAAAAAGTCGACACAGATAATATTTTTTTAAAAGATATAAAATCTTTAGAATCTTTATTTGTTATAAAAGAAGCATATATTCAAAAGGGGCAACTTGTAGTATATATAAGTGCAAAAGATAATTTAAAAGTGATGAAATTTTTAAAAAATAAACTAAAATATAACTTCTTAAGCGACATTAGTGCAGTTGATTGGCTAGCTAAAAGTGGGGAGTTTGAAATATTTTATCAGATGCTTTCAACTTCTAAGAGAAAAAGAATGAGAGTAAAATTTTTTATAAAAGAAAAAGAAGAGATAAAAAGCGTTACAAGTATATATAAAAGTGCCGATTGGGCGGAAAGAGAGATGTACGACATGTTTGGTGTGAGAATTACAGGACACCATTTTATGAAAAGAATTCTTATGCCAGATGATTGGCATGATCATCCACTTCGTAAAACTTATCCACTTATTGGTGATGAAGAGGCTCAATGGTATGAGATAGATAAAATTTTTGGACGAGAATATAGAGATGTCATAGGTCCCGAAGAGAGAGATTGTGCAAAAATAGTAGAAAAAGATACACATAGATTTGCAAGAATTAAACATGAAGTTCCTTTTGGAACTAAATACAGCAGTGAAGAGACCCAAACGGAGTATCAAGAAGAAGGCGGTATTCCAATTGTTAGAAAGCTTAAAAAATCAGATGTTAAAATACTAAAAGAGAGACCATAGATATGCAAAAAGTAAATAGACTTCAACCATTTTTTGAGAACTTGGTATTTGAGAGAGAAGATAATCATATGATTGTAAACTTTGGTCCACAACATCCTAGTTCACATGGACAACTTCGTCTTATACTTGAGCTTGATGGCGAGTTGGTTACAAAAGCAGTTCCTGACATAGGATACCTTCATCGTGGAATGGAGAAGATGGCAGAAAACATGATATACAATGAATTTCTACCAACGACAGATCGCATGGACTATATAGCACCAACTTCAAATAATTATGGTTTTTCTTTAGCTGTTGAAAAGTTGATAGGGCTTGATGTTCCAAGACGTGCAAAAGTTATTAGAATGATGCTTTTAGAACTTTCTCGTATTACTTCACACTTATTTTGGATAGCGACACATGCACTTGATGTTGGAGCAATGACCGTTTTCTTGTATGCGTTTAGAGAGCGTGAGTATGCGATGGATCTTTTTGAAGATTATTGTGGTGCTAGATTGACTCATTCTGCAATTCGTATTGGTGGAGTTCCGCTTGACCTTCCAAAAGATTGGATAAACTCTTTAATAAAATTTATTAATAAAATGCCCGCAGCTCTTGCTACTTATGAGGGTTTGCTTGATCAAAACCGTATTTGGAAAATGAGACTCGAAAATGTTGGTGTTATTAGTCCAGAAATGGCTCAAAGCTGGGGATGTTCTGGTCCCATGTTAAGAGGAAGTGGCATAGCTTGGGATATTAGAAAAGAAGAACCTTATGAACTTTATGATGAAGTAGAGTTTGATGTTCCAGTAACCAATAGATGTGATTGTTATGGAAGATATAAAATTTACATGCAAGAGATGAGGGAGTCATTAAAAATACTAAAACAACTTATACCAATGCACAAAGAGACAACCCCGGAAATAATGGCAGATGCACCAAAATATATTTCAGCTCCTAAAGAGCAGATAATGACTCAAAATTACTCTTTAATGCAACATTTTGTTCTTATAACTCAAGGCATGAGACCTCCAGTTGGTGAGGTTTATGTTGTAACTGAATCCCCAAAGGGTGAACTTGGATTTTATATAAACTCACAAGGCGACCCATATCCATATAGACTTAAGGTAAGAACACCGAGTTTTTGGCATACAAGTATTTTTCAAGATCTTCTTCCTGGACAGTACTTAGCCGATGTTGTTACTATAATTGGTAATGCAAATATTGTATTTGGCGAAATAGATAGATAGGAGACAAAATATGCAAAGACACGATTTAAGACATTTAAAAAATGATTTTTATGGAAGAATGCTAGAGATTGTAGATGAGTCTATGACCAATGAAGTATCTATTTTTATATTTGAAATTGGTGATTTCAAGTCAGTTCAAAAGAGTGCAGATATAATCAAAAATGCTAAACATACACTTATGAACTCAATAAAATTTAATGAAGTAGATTGGACTATAGTAGTTAAAAAAGGAGAAGATACATGAGTCATGATTTTGTTATGGTGATAGGCACAACACTTTCATATGATAATCCAACACTATTAAATGAGATAAAAAAATCTAATATTGCTCTACTTTCTGTAATGGAAGACATAGGCTTAATGGATAGCATAAAACTCTTTACCAAGTATGAAGTAGGAAGTGAAGAGGGAGTAGTAGCGATTCTTGCAAAAGAGTTTCTAAAAGATATAGATTTACCAAAGGAGATACAAAACTATTTTAATAACTTAGATGAGGGCTATATAAGTGCGGAGACAAATATAGGAAATGAGGAGATAGAAGAGTTGCACTCAATGCTTAAAAACTCTTCAAATCCACTTATTATTTTTGGAAAAGATATTTTTTTAAGCTCAAGAATAAAAAATATCTCAAAACTAATAAATCTTATAAAAAAATATAGTAATATTAAAATAAAATGTTTAGATGAGTTAAAATCTAATCAAATAGCCTCTATAGAAAAAATAGAAGAGTTAAAGAGTTTTGATGGAACTATTGTATTTGAGTACAACTCTACTAAAGATAGAGATTTACTTATTGGTTCAGCCCAATTTGCAATTGCAGCAAAAATTCAAGACAAACAAGCGATAGTTGTAAAAAATCAAAATAGAGAGTTTAAACTTGATACAAGGTTAAAAGGCACAATTGCTTTGATGGCAAATGAGACTAAAGAAGACTCATATAGATTTGAAGTAGAAAAAATCATAAAGAGAGAAGTGCAATGAAAAAAATTCTAATAACGATTGATGGAGTTGAATGTAGAGCAAAAGAGGGAGAGTTTATATTAAATATAGCAAGAGAGAATAGTATTTTTATTCCAGCACTCTGTTATATTTCAAACTGTTCGCCCACTTTAGCTTGTAGGTTATGCTTGGTAGAGGTTGATGGCAAGCGTGCATATTCATGTAATGCTAAAGCAAAAGATGGTATGAGTGTTACTACTAAAAATGAAGAGATAGAAAAAGAGCGTCGAGCTATCATGGAGATATATGACATTAACCACCCCCTAGAATGTGGGGTTTGCGATCAAAGTGGTGAGTGTGAGTTGCAAAACTATACTTTGGAAATTGGAGTTAATTCTCAAAATCATGCCATAGCTGATATGCCTCGTCCAACGGCTCATTGGGGTAAGATTAATTATGATCCATCTTTGTGCATAGTTTGTGAGCGCTGTGTTACTGTTTGTAAAGACATGATAGGCGAATCTGCTTTAAAAACAGTGAAACGCGAGGGAGTGGAACTTGATAAAGAGTGGAAAGAGAAAACTCCTAAAGATGCTTATGCCATGTGGAATAAACTTCAAAAGTCTATTATAGGTGTTGCAAGCGGAGCTGATAGTTTAGATTGCACTATGTGTGGAGAGTGTAGTTCTGTTTGCCCTGTTGGCGCACTTGTGAGTAGTGATTTTCAATATAAATCAAATGCTTGGGAACTTAAAAAAATTCCAGCGGCAAATCCTCATAGTAGTGATTGTTCATTTATATATTATGATGTAAGGCATAATAGTATATCGGACTCAAATAATAAAATTTTTAGAGTTAGTAATGATTATAGTTTTGCACCAATTCATGGTGGAATTAGATACGGGTATGATTTTGAGAATATAGTTGATTCAAAAGATGAAGAGAAATTTGATAAAGTTGTTGAGATTATTAAAACCAAGGTAGATACTATAGTATTTGATAGTTTTATAACAAATGAAGAAGCTTTGATACTTCAAAAGTTAAAAGATAAATATAAATATAAGTTAATTAATAATGATGCCTACATGTACAAAAGATTTTTAAATAACTTTGCATCTACAAGTGGGGTTAATCTCTATAATGGAGACTTACAAACTATTCAAAAAAGTAATTTTGTTATAAGTATTGGAACTGCCTTAAAAACAGATAGTCCAAATAGTGGGTACATGTTAAACAATGCACTTACTATGAATAAAGGTGCGGGACTCTATTTTCACCCTATAGCAGACCCTGTCATTAATGGATACTCTAAAAATTTATTGAGCATTAATCATAAAGTTGGAGCTGAAGAGGCTGTTCTTTATCTAATCCTTGATCTGTTTGGTAAAAACTTGCCAGATAAAATTGCTAATTATATTGAATCTTTTCACACAAAATATAGCAAAAGTACAGATAAAGATACTAAACTAGACATAAATTCACTTTATGAAATTTTAGGAGTAGAAGACTTTAGTGAAACATTAGAAAAACTACTTCTTAAAAAAGATAATTTTTCACTTATTGCTGGGGAAGATTTATATAATCATCCAAAAAGTAAAAATTTAGCAAAAATTCTTGGTCTTATTCAAAAATATACAGATTTCAATGTAGTTATTATACCAAGCCAAACAAATACTCTTGGGGTTTCTCTTATATGTGATTTAGATGAGAAAAAAGGTAAATTTAGTTTGGGATACAATATAAAGGCAGATGTAACTTTGAGTGCTTTAGGAAAAGGTGATTTAGATATGCCTGCTCTTAATCAACAAGAGGGAACATTTACAAGTATGAATAAAAGAGTAGTTCCAACCAATGCGGCTCTCTCTTACCATGGATACTGCTTGAATGATATAGCAAATGAACTAGGATTTGATGCTGAATTTACTATAGACTATACAGTAGATCTTCCAATCAGTAGTGGTTTTCAAGAAAAAGAGTTTGATAGCTTATCAAACGAATTTACACAATCTGGTGAAGAGAAAAGAGGCTACATGTTAAATTCTAAACCTGCTATTTGTAAAGACGAAATAGATGAGTTAAGTGAGTTTGAAGAGATAAAAAATCCACTTTATCTTGCAAATCCAGTTAAACAATTTAATGCTTTTACCAATAAATCTCACCAACTCAATGAGATAGGAGCACTATATGCATCGAGTGAATTTTTAGAAAAAAATGAGTTTAAAAATGGTGATATGGTAGTTTTAGAGGGTAAAAATGGAGTTAAACTTGTGCTTAAAATTGAACTTGATTCTTTCATAAATGGCAACATTCCATACTTGCCTACTTTTGATAACAAATTAAATACAAAACAGTTTTTTGCTGGTGGATACAGATTTGCAGAAGTTAGTATTAAAGGTGTGAAATAATGGAAACTCTATATTATAAAAACTTTAATTTTGTAAAAGGAGACTTGAAATGGATTGGGCAATAGTAATTGAAACTATTATAAAATCTATAGTAGTATTATCAGTTGTAGCGGCAATGGCAGGTTTTGCTACTTACATAGAGAGAAAAGTTTTAGCATTCATGCAAAGAAGGCTCGGACCCATGAATGTAGGACCTCATGGAGTTTTACAACTCGCGGCAGATGGAATTAAGCTTTTTACAAAAGAGGATATTGTTCCTCAAAATGCTGTAAAACCTATATTTAAGTTTGCTCCTGTTATAGCTCCTGTTACTGCTTTTACATCTATGGCAGCGATTCCATTTTTTCCTGAATTTACAGTTTTTGGCTACACAGTAACACCTATAATTTCGGATATAAATGTAGGTGTTCTGTTTGTTTTAGGTGTGGCATCAACTGGAATGTTTGCACCACTTTTAGCTGGTATGAGTAGTGCCAATAAATGGGCTTTATTGGGAGCTGCAAGAACTGTTATAGCACTTCTTAGCTTTGAAGTTGTCTCTGGACTTGCTCTTTTAGCACCTCTTATGATGATAGGCTCACTCTCTTTGATAGATATTAATGATTATCAAATTGCTGGTTTTACATCTTGGCTAATTTGGTCACAGCCAATGGCATTTTTACTTTTTGTAATTGCTGGTTTTGCGGAGACGAATAGAACACCATTTGATTTAATTGAGTATGAGGCAGAGATTGTATCTGGTTATGCAACAGACTATTCTGGCATTAGATGGGGGCTATTTTTTATTGGAGAGTATGCAAATATGATAACAGTAGCCTTTTTAGTAAGTATTATCTTTCTTGGTGGCTATAATCCTCTTTGGATTATTCCAGGGGCTATTATGATACTAATTAAAATATCCGCTTTTATATTTCTATTTTTATGGGTTAGAGCGGCTTGGCCTCATGTGAGACCAGACCAGATGATGTGGCTTTGTTGGAAGATATTGATGCCTTTAGCACTTATCAATATTCTGATAACTGGCATAGTTTTGATATAAGGGGAGATGATGAGTTTAGAACAATTTTCAAAAAGAGATGTTGCTCCTGGATATATCCTATATCAAGGAGAGGTTGAACCAAAAACAGGTTGGGAGTTTTTTAAAAGAGCTTTTAGTCGTACAATAAAAGGTGAGCTTTTTGTAGGTCTTTGGATAGTTTTACGTGAGATGCTTATAAGAGGAAATTCTCATACTATCTCATATCCGCAAGAGAAAGTAGCCATGACACCAAGATATAGAGCTATACATAAACTTTTAAGACTTCAAGAGAGTGGAAGTGATAGATGTATTGGTTGTGGTCTTTGTGAAAAAATTTGTGTTGCGAACTGTATTAGAATAGAGACAAAACTTGATAAAAACTCAAGAAAAGAGGTATCGCAGTATACTATCAATTTTGGTAGATGTATATTTTGTGGTTATTGTGCTGAAGTTTGTCCAGAGCTTGCTATTGTTCATAGCGGTGATTATGAAAATGCTAGTGAGCAGAGAGCTCATTTTAGTTTAAAAGAGGATATATTAACGCCTTTAGATGAATTTAAGGCCAACAAACAGCAAGAGTTTTCTGGATTTGGTGCATTAAGCAATGATGCAGATTCTTTTGTTAAAAAAACACCATTAGCGTATTGAGGTTACAATGTTTGAAGTTATAGCATTTTATATATTTTCAATTCTAACTATTATAATGTTTGGAATTGTTGTTTTTAGTAAAAATTCACTCTATGCCATGAGTGCATTAGCAGGTGGGATGATTTTTATATCAGGTTTTTTCTTCCTATTAGGAGCAGAATTTTTAGGTGTCGTCCAAATAGTGGTCTACTCTGGTGCGGTTATGGCACTTTATGCTTTTGGTATGATGTTTTTTGATACAACAAGAGATGTTAAAGAGAATATTCACTACAAAAAGATACTCTACTCTCTTTCAATTATTTCAGCAGTTTTAATAGTTATTATTATGAGTGCGCCAATCTATTCAGCAAATATTGAATCTCTCTACCCATCGGCTATAGAAGGTGTTGGTAATACTCAAATAATTGGGCTTGTTTTGTTTACAAAATATCTTATACCTTTTGAGCTTGCAGCAGTTATGTTGCTAGTCTCCATGATATCTGGAATATTGCTTGTTAGTAAAAGGATGGATATGAATCTTACAGAAAAAGATCATTATGAAGAAAAAGGAGAGATAATATGATAACTCTAACTCACTATTTAGTCCTTTCTGTAATTCTCTTTAGTATTGGGCTTGTTGGAGTAATGAGAAGAAAAAATCTTTTGATGCTTTTTTTCTCAACTGAGATTTTATTAAATTCAGTTAATATTGGTTTTGTAGCAGTTTCGCACTATTATGGTGATTTAAGCGGTCAATTATTTGCATTTTTTATAATAGCAGTAGCGGCTAGCGAGATAGCAGTAGGGCTTGGCTTGTTGGTTCTTTGGTATAAAAAAACTGGTTCAATTAATCTTGACAGCTTACAGATGATGAAAGGGTAAAAGAATGGAACAATATCTATACATAGCACTTTTTGCACCATTAGTTGGTTCTTTAGTAGCTGCACTTTTTGCACAGAGTTCTAAAAATATTTTTACTGGTATTTTTACATCTACACTTATATTTATCTCTTTTGTAAGCTCCATAATACTTCTTTATTATGTCAATGCAAACACTATAGTTAATGTTGAGATGATGGATTGGATAAGTGCTGGAAACCTATCTATCTCTTTTGGATTTGTAGTTGATCAAGTTTCGGTTATTATGATGGTAACGGTTACATTAGTTTCAACAGTTGTTCATGTCTACTCTATAGGCTACATGGAGCATGATGAGAGTTTTAATCGATTCTTCTCTTATCTGTCTGCATTCGTATTTTCAATGATGATACTTGTTATGAGCGATAATTTTCTAGGTCTTTTTATAGGTTGGGAAGGTGTTGGTCTTTGTTCCTGGTTACTTATTGGATTTTGGTATAAAAAAACCAGTGCATCTTGGGCCGCAAATGAAGCTTTTATTATGAATAGAATTGCCGACCTTGGAATGCTAATGGGAATTTTCTTAATTTATTGGAATATAGGTTCACTTCAATATGACATAGTTTTTGCAAGTATTGTAAATCTTGATATAAAGATAGTTAGCTGGATAGGTATATTTTTATTTATTGGGGCTATGGGTAAATCTGCTCAATTTCCACTTCATACTTGGTTAGCAGATGCTATGGAGGGGCCGACTCCAGTTTCAGCTCTAATTCATGCGGCAACCATGGTAACAGCTGGTGTTTATCTAATAGTGCGTGCAGGTGAAATTTATACTCTAATACCTAATGTTGGTATGTTTATAGCCTCGCTTGGGGCATTTGTTGCAGTTTTTGCAGCTTCTATGGCTTTAGTAAATAGGGATTTAAAAAGAATTATTGCTTATTCAACTCTCTCACAATTAGGGTACATGTTCGTTGCAGCTGGACTAGGAGCTTACTGGATAGCGCTTTTTCATCTAATGACACATGCATTTTTCAAATCACTTCTATTTTTAGGAGCTGGTAATGTTATGCATGCTATGAATAATGAGTTAGATATAAAAAAAATGGGTGGATTATATAAAGCTATGAGACCAACGGCTATACTTATGGGTATAGCGTCTGTAGCACTTGCGGGTATTTACCCATTAGCTGGATTCTTTTCAAAAGATAAAATTTTAGAAGTAGCTTTTAATGATGGTTCATACATTTTATGGGCTGCTCTTTTTGTTGGAGCTGGATTGACAGCATTTTATAGTTTTCGTTTAATTATGCTTGTTTTCTTTGGAGATAAAGTTCATGAAAAATTTGGTATTGTTCCTCATGAGGCTAAACCATTTGTGATCTATGCACTAACTCCTTTAGCTCTTCTAGCAATAGTGGCTGGTTTCTTTGAACACTCATTTTATGAGTTTACAACTCAACTTTTAGCTGATTATAAATTTACGCTAGACCATAGTGTAGTTATTAATCTAATATTTGCTACTTCTGCTATTGCATTAAGTGGTATTATTTTTGCAGTTTATAAATATATAAGAGGCGGATTTAGTGAAAAGATAGAAAATTGGAGAATTTATAAGCTTCTTTTAAACCAGTACTACATTCCAAAGCTTTATGAAGTATGTATAATAAAGCCTTTTGCTACACTCTCTAGATTTGCTTGGTTAAATATAGACAACAAAATAGTAGATGCCTCGGTTGATATGATTGCAAAAACTATATGTAGTAGTGGAGAAAAAGCAAGAGAGATGCAAAGCGGTAATCTCTCATCAATGTTGCGATGGATGGTGGTGGGCATAATTGTCTTACTAGTATTAGCAATTTTTTATAGACCAATGGTATAGGAGTTAGAATGGATTATATTTTATCATTAATAATATTTTTTCCACTAGTTGCAGGAATCCTTGGATTTCTAGTAAGTCAAAATAGTATAAGAATTTATGGAATTAGTGTAGCTTTTATAGAGTTTATGCTTACTATTATTCTTTGGATAGGTTTTAATGGCAATACAGATGGTTTTCAGTTTGTTGAACATGTTACTGTAATATCTCATTTTGGTATGAATTATCATTTAGGTGTTGATGGGATATCTCTATTTTTAGTAATTCTTAGCACTTTTATGACTATGATTGCACTTATAGGGCTCAATATTAAAAAAGATGTAAAAAACTTAATTATATCAGTTTTACTTCTTGAGATGACTATGGTTGGTGTTTTTTTAAGTCTTGATGTGATTTTGTTTTATCTTTTTTGGGAATTTTCACTTATACCTATGCTCTATATAATTGGTGCTTGGGGAAGTGATAAAAGAATATATGCGGCTATTAAGTTCTTTTTATATACATTTGCGGGATCTATCTTAATGCTTGTAGGTATTTTGTATATGGGTTACTTGTATCATGCAACAGCAGGGGTTTGGAGTTTTTCAATACCAGATTGGCAACTTCTTATATTGCCATTCAACACTCAACTATGGCTATTTGGAGCATTTTTTTTAGCATTTGCAATAAAAGTTCCAATGTTTCCATTTCACACATGGCTACCTTATGCTCATGGTCAAGCACCAACTATTGGCTCTGTGATACTTGCATCGGTTCTTTTAAAGATGGGGACTTATGGAATGGTAAGATTTTTACTTCCACTTTTTCCAGATGCAACTATCTATTTTGTAATACCAATAGCCATTATAGCCGTTATTATGGTTATATATGCTGCCATGATAGCTTATGCACAAGAAGATATGAAACAAGTTATAGCTTATAGTTCTATATCTCATATGGGAATTATTATACTTGGAATATTTGCTATAAATGCAGAAGGAGTTACAGGCTCTATTTTTTTTATGATAAGTCATGGTATTGTTAGTGGCGCTCTATTTATGTTAGTTGGATGCATATACGATAGAAGACACACAAAAAAGATAAGTGAATTTGGTGGGCTTGCTATCTCTATGCCTACATTTGCAACAATATATGGAGTTATGTTAATGGCATCGGTTGGACTTCCTTTAACAATAGGCTTTGTTGGTGAATTTTTATCACTTATAGGTTTTTACAAAGTTAGTTGGATTTTAACTCTTTTAGCTGGTACTGGAATTATTTTAGGTGCTATCTACATGTTATCTTTATATAAAAGATCATTTTTTGGTGAAATAACTAATGAAAAAAATAGAAATTTAAAAGACTTAAATGGAAGAGAACTAGCAGCACTTATACCTTTAGTAGTTTTAGTTCTTGTTTTGGGTATTTACCCTAAACCGCTATTAGAACCTATTGATTTTAGTGTTAAAAAGATGATTGTGTTGATGGAGAAAAAAGCGGTTACACAAGAAGCAAAAGAGTTTATTGTAAAAGTGAACTCTATAGAAGGGGGTCTGTAATGTTAGAACCAATTAGTATAGACTTTGCAGCTCTAAATATAACTACACTTTTGCCAATGATTATAACAATTGTAGGGGCTCTTGTTATTATATGTATAGATTTGATGACAAAAGAACTATCAAGAAGTTTTTATACCGTCTTAACCATGCTTTTTATCCTTCTCTCTTTAGGCACTGTATTTGGTTTTAATGGATACAGTAGAGGTTTTTTCGATGTTGTTTTAGTTGATGGTATTGCTCTTATAGCACAAATTATAATTCTTGTAACTTCGTTTCTATTTATACCGCTAGCTCTTGGAAAGCGTCGTTTTCAAGAGTTTGCAATGGCAGAATTTTATGCACTATTTCTGTTTATGATTGCTGGTTTTCAATTTATGGTTTCAAGCGATAATTTTATTTTAATATTTATTGGACTTGAGACTGCTTCACTATCGCTTTATACAATGATAGCGATGCATAACCGTGCAAAAGCACATGAAGCTGCTATTAAATATTTTGCCATGGGAGCACTTGCAGCTGGTTTTTATGTTATGAGTGCATTAATATTTTATGCACTCACCGGAAGTATAGAAATACATCAAATAGCACAAACTCTTCAAGCAAGAAGTTTTGAGCCACTTGTTGCAATTCTTGCAGGAACTGTTTTTATGATAG
This sequence comes from Sulfurospirillum sp., assembly GCA_016735235.1. Taxonomy (GTDB): domain Bacteria; phylum Campylobacterota; class Campylobacteria; order Campylobacterales; family Sulfurospirillaceae; genus Sulfurospirillum_A. The sequence goes on from JAERRW010000047.1 coordinate 24,064, forward strand.
GTGCATTAGGGTTTAAACTCTCTATGGTGCCATTTCATACATGGACACCAGATGTTTATGAGGGAAGCTCATCTGCACTTGCAGGCTACATGTCGATAGTTCCTAAAATAGCTGGTTTTGTGGTAGCAATTAGGCTTTTTGAAATGTTAATAGACTCTGGAGTAGTATGGCTAGAAAATATACTTTATATCTGTGTTGTTTTAACCATGACATTTGGTAATATAGTCGCACTAGTGCAAGAAGATGTAAAAAGAATGCTTGCTTTTAGCTCAATAGCTCATGCTGGTTTTGTATTATCAGCTGTGCTTATTGGAACAACAGAAGCAAATGCTGGACTTTTTCTCTATTGGATTCTTTTTATGTTTGCAAATCTTGGAGCATTCACTATGCTTTGGGCAACAAGACATAGAAAAAATCTTTGGGACAATAGATACCAGCATCCATTTACTAAATTCTCAGGTATGATAAAAATCATGCCAGCTTATGCAGTGGTCATGGGTATTTTTATGTTTGCACTTGCAGGCATGCCTCCTTTTTCTGTATTTTGGGGAAAATTATATCTTATGAGTACAGCAGTCAATAATGGATTTGTAATTTTAGCAATAATTATGGCACTAAATAGTGCTATAGCTATCTACTACTATATGAAACTTGTAGTTTACATGTTTTTAAAAGAACCTATAAGTACCGATAAAGATGCTTATAGTAGCAATATATCAATAGCATTAAAAGTTATTATAGGTTTTTCTGTGGTAATTACAACTATCTCAATAGTTATGATTGAGCCTCTTTTAGAGATCATACTAAACTATATAACTCTTAGTGGGTTTTAATACTCGATAAAAGGAGCAATATAGTCTGCTCCTTTTTTGATATAATAGTCTAATGAAAATAAAATTATTTTTTTTAATTATTTTTACAACACAACTCTTTTCTCTTACAATAGTTCTCAATAGTGCAAAATTTAATGACAAACCATATGCAATTTTACATATAAAAGATAGTGAGCCGGTTGATTGTAAAATTGCTCCGCAAAGTAAGAATAAAAAAATATATCTTTGTAAATTTAATAAAATAATAAATACACCCATTGAATCAAAAGAGATGCCACTAGTCACTATAGATTTTTTAGAAAAAAAGAAAGAGTTTTATGTAAGAATTGAACCAAAAGTACACTCAAGACTAGTAGAGACTAAAAGCCCCCTCTATCTTGTTGATGAAGTAAGTTCAATTAAATCAAACGATATAAAAAATCAATGGAGTATATTTTTATATGATAAGATTATATTAGGTAAAAAACCGTTAAATGAAAATATAAATTTTCCAATTCACTATCCTAAAAATATAAAACCTTATATTGGAGCACTTGACCTCAATGGTGCACCTATATCTTATGTTCAAAGTAAAGATATAGAACTCTATGTAGATTTAAAAGAAAACTTTAAAAACAAAAAATATAATAAAGTAGCTAATGACAGTATTGATATAATAAAAAAATATCCAAATACAATTTTCAAAAATGAGTTTATACTCTATAGGCTTAAAGCTATAGATATAGGACTTGATACAAAAGATCAAAGAATAACTAAAAATTTTGATCCTCATGACATTATAAAAGAAGGTAAAGCTTGGATGAAACTGTTTCCTTCTGATAGCAATATACCAGAAATACTGATGTTAATAGCAAAATCATATTTAAAAATTGGCTTCAAAGCAGACGCGAATTACTTTATGGATATACTAATAAGCGAGTACAAAGATAGTCTTTATACCAAAAAGGCTATTTTAATTTTTGCCGATTCCCTCTATAATAATGATGAAAAAGATAAAGCTATAAAACTCTATCTTGATGTTTTATACTCAGTTCAAGACTTAGATGTAGCCGCAGAGGCTGCTATAAGACTAAGTGATAAAGAGATGAATAGAGGAAAAACGGATCAAGCTAAAACATATCTCTTGAAAGTTTTAGAAGCAAATCACGAGTATCTTCTTCAAGATATAGAAGGGTCTTATAGGTTGGCAAAAAAATTGGCAAGCAATAAACTCTATGATATGGCATCCAAAGTTTCCGATACTCTTTTGCATGATTTAGATGTAGACTACAAAAATAGAGAAGAGATAGTAAAAAATAGTGGATTGTGGCATGCAAAAGCAAATGAGATTCAAAATGCACATGATAGATTAAAACAATATCTTGAAGAGTATAAATATGGTATTTATAGAGATGAAGTGCAGGCAAGTCTTGATGAACTATTTTTTGAATTAAATGAGACAAATGAGACAAAATTAGCAAACTACTATGATGTTCTTATAGATAGATACCCAGACAAAATTGGCAAAAGAGCGCTAGTTGAAAAATCAAAACTTTTACTATCTCAAAAAAAATATAAAGATGTTTTAGGCATGGATAGTGTGTTAAAAAGTATAGATGAAGATAATAAGAGAAGCAATCAAGTTTTGAAAGCAGCAAGTGCATTAGTTGTTTTAAATCTTAAAGATGATACATGTACACGAGCTATTAGCTACATGGAGAAATATTCACTTAAAATTGAAGGTTTTGATAAAAGTAAACTCTTTAACTGTTTAATAACAACATCAAGATTCAAGCAAGCCAAAAAGCTTAGTGAGGTAGAAGCTAAAAATGGAACTCTAGAAAAGCGAAATATATGGATGCAAAAGCATCTTTTGAGTCTTTACAAATTAAATGAGCATGAGAGAGTACTCAATATGGGTGAAGATATTGTAAAGATGTCTAGGGCATTGAAAATAGAGCCATCAGATGACACGCTAGAAATGATATTTTTCTCTTTAGTAAAATTGGATAAATTTGAAAAGGCTATAGATGTAGCAAAAAGAATAGAAAAAAGCAGTGGAAACAAATTTAAAAATAGTGATATTTATATAGTTATAGTAAAAAAAGCAGAAGAGAAAAGAGATGATTTGTTATTAAGTGAGTATGCAAACAAAATAATATCACTGCAAAAAAAGCACAAAAACTATATTTATACTCCAGCAGTAGAACTTAGCCTTATAGCCGCCCTACAAAGACTTGGCAAGATAGAAGATGCACTAGTTGTAGCACTTGATCTATTAGATAAGCAGATCTCTGATAAAGAAAAAATAAGAGTCTATTATAATGCTGGTGAACTTAGTATGAAACTTAACAAAAATAGTGATGCAAAAAAATATTTTGAGAAGTGCAAAAACATAAAAGCAGAAAGCTCATGGAAAGATATTTGTAAACAAAATTTAAGTTTATTGTAAAATAAAGCAAGTGTTGAAAATGATTTTTTTGGAGAAAATAAGAAAAATTAAAATAGTAATATGAATTAAGTAAAATTTTTATAAGTTCAAAAAACAATGTATAATGTACCCACAAAACCAGACACTAAAAACAAACATAATAATAAATACATTTGATAATTTAAAAAATACATGAAGGACCAAGATGGTAAAAGTAGCAAATATAGTATTTAACCCTTTTGTGAATGATAGTAGAGTTTTAAAAGAGTCTATATCCTTAGCTAAAAATCACTATAAAGTAGAAGTTATAGCTCATGGAGATAAAGACTTATTAGAAGTTGAAGAAAAAGAAAATTTCAAAATAGTAAGATTTAATTATCTTGATAGAAAAGTGACTAAAAGCAAAAAAGATAAACTTAAAATTTATTTATTGTGGGCAAAAGAGGTAATTAGTTATGTAAAAACTTTTGATATATTGCATTGTAATGACTTAAATGCTTTACCAATAGCATTTATAATAAAAAAGTTTTTTAACAAAAATATAAAAATAGTATACGATGCACATGAATATGAAACAGAGACCAATGGACTCAGTGGGTTACAGAAAACTTTAACCAAAAAACTCGAAAAGTTCCTTATAAAATACGCCGATAGTGTTATATGCGTAAGTAACTCTATAGCAGATGAGTATGTAAAGTTATATAATATATCAAAACCGGCATTGGTTCTCAATACCCCCCCCCTATATCGAAATATAATCAAACAAGATATATTTAGAGATACATTTAATATATCAAAAGAAAAAAACATATTTTTATATCAAGGTGGATTAGGTCCAAGTAGAGGCATAGAGGTGCTTTTAGATACATTTAAAAGTATAAATAACAATAAAAGCGTGATAGTATTTATGGGATATGGAACATTGGAAACATTGATAAAAGATACAGCAAAAGAGTATAAAAATATATATTTTCACAAAGCAGTAGCTCCCGATGTGTTGCTAAACTATACATCTTGTGCTGATTTTGGAATAGCTACTATTGAAAATACTTGTCTTAGCTATAAATACTGTTTACCAAATAAGGTATTTGAGTATCTTATGGCAGAACTTCCTGCTATAGTTTCAAATCTTTATGAGATGAAAAGACTAGTGAAAAATAACAATATAGGCATAGTAGCTACTGATAATACGCCTTATGGATTAAAAGATGCTATACAAAAAGCAATACTTTTAGATAAAAATGAATTAAATAAAAATATCAAAAAAGTAAAAAATATATATAATTGGGAAGAGCAAGAAAAAGTGCTACTAGAATTATATGGGGAGTTAAAATGTGTGGAATAAGTGGAATTATAAATAAATATAAATCAGAAGTGGATAAAAAAGAGATAAAAAATATAAATGATTTAATATCTCACAGAGGTCCAGATGATGAGGGATTTTTTTATGAAAATAACTTTGCTTTTGCTCATAGACGACTTTCTATATTAGATTTAAGTGATAATGGGCATCAGCCTATGCACTATTTGGATAAAAAATATACCATTACTTACAATGGTGAGATCTATAATTATCTTGAATTAAAAGAGGAGCTTTTAGGTTGTGGTTATCTGTTTAATTCACATACAGATACAGAAATTATACTTGCTAGTTATCATGAATGGGGGAGGAGATGTGTAGATAAATTTAACGGCATGTGGGCTTTTGCAATATATGACAAGGAGAAACAGATAATATTTTGTAGCCGTGATAGATTTGGTATAAAGCCATTTTATTATACTGAAATTGATAATAAGTTTATATTTGGTTCGGAGATAAAACAGTTGTTAGAATTTTATCCACAGAGATATATAAATAAAAACATTTTGATTGATTATCTAATAATAGGATACGAGGAACATACAAACGAAACTTTTTTTCAAAACATTTACAAGCTAGAACAATCACATAATTTAACTTATAATTTAAATACCAATACTTATAAAACTGAAAAATTCTACAACTTAGAGAAAAATAATAAAAAATTGACAGAAACTCAATCTATAGAATTATATGAACAAAGGCTAAAAGATGCCATAACTCTTAGACTTCGCTCTGATGTAAAAGTTGGTACATGTTTGAGTTGAGGACTAGATAGCTCATCTATAGCAAGTATAGCATCTAAAGTATATAATAAGCAATCAAATAATAAATTTGTAGCCATACATGCTAAATCTACACAAAAAAATAATGATGAAAGTAGATATGCACAAGATGTTGCAGAGTATTGTGATTTAGATTTGAAAGTTATAGAACCATCAAAAGAAGACTTTGTGAAAAATATTGATGAGATAATTTATACACAAGAGGAGCCGTTTGGTGGTCCATCTATATTTATGCAGTATTTTGTGATGAAAAAAGCAAAAGAGGAGAATTGCAAAGTTATGCTAGATGGACAAGGTGGAGATGAAATTCTTTTGGGTTATGAGCGATATTATCCTGCATATCTATTAGATTTGAATTTTATAGATAGAATAAAAGGAGTATTTAATGCTTCAAAAAATTCAAAATTATCCATCAAACAATTAATATTATATATTATATATTTTACTCGTTCAAATATTCGTATTAAAAGATTAAAATTCAAAAATAATTACTTAAAAAAAGAATTTTTAGATAATATAAACAAAAAGATACTTGACAGAAATTCAAAAAGTTATTTAAATATATTTGAGTTGCAAAATGAAGAGATATTTCATACTCAAATGCCTCATCTTTTAAAATATGAAGATAAAAACTCGATGAGAAATTCAATAGAAACTAGGTTGCCATTTATAGACTATACTGTTTTGGAAACAGCAATAAACCTTGATAACAAAGTTAAAATCAAAGATGGCTGGACAAAATATATATTAAGAAAAGTAGCAGAACCTATTCTTCCTAATAATATTGTGTGGAGAAAAAATAAATTTGGTTTTGAAGCACCTGTAAAAAGTTGGTTGAATGAAATTTGTCAAGACATGGAAACTGTAATTAAAAATTCAAAAATAATTTCAAAAATTTCAAATAATATAATTTTTGATAATTTAGATAATCATCAAAAATGGAAGTTATTTAATATTGCAAAATGGGAAGAGATATATAATGTTAAGTTCGATTAAGAAAAAATAAACATTTTATTTAACTACTACTTATCGAGTAAAGGCTTGAAATTATAGACATAAATAGAGAATTATGCTAAAATTATTTTTATTAAATAAAGTACAAAATTAACTTTAGAGCTAATAGTCCTTAGGTACTTTTCAATAAAGGAAATACATGCAAAATGAGGTTATAGCCTATAGTGATGGTATGACTACAATAGATACACAAAGTGTTTTGTTTCCAAATAACTTTAAAGAAATTTTATTTGATAACTCTAATGATGCACTACATTTAATTAGACATTCGACAGCACATGTTATGGCTCAAGCTATTAAAGAACTCTATAGTGATGTAAAGTTTTTTGTAGGTCCTGTAATAGAAAATGGATTCTATTATGACTTTAGAGTAAGTGAAAAAATAAACGATACTGACTTAAAGACAATAGAGAAAAAAATGCAAGATATTGTAAAGAAAAAACTCTGTATTGAAAAAAAAGAGATGTCTAAAAAAATGGTTTTAGAGAAATTTAAAAATGATGATTTAAAGCAAGAAGTTCTTCTTCGTATTTTTGATGAAAAAATTTCTATCTATAAACAAGGTGATTTTGAAGATATATGTCGTGGTCCTCATGTACCAAATACTAAATATCTTAGGTTTTTTAGCTTAATGAGGGTTGCGGGTGCTTATTTGGGTGGGGATGAAAACAAAGAGATGCTAACTCGTATTTATGGGACAGCATTTGCAGACAAACAGAGTCTTTTTGATTATAAAAAGATGATTGAAGAAGCTAAAAAAAGAGACCATAGAAAACTTGGTCGTGAAATGAAGCTTTTTGCTTTTGATGAAACTTTAGGTATTGGACTTCCTGTATGGTTGCCAAATGGAGCGAAACTTAGAAGTAAATTAGAGCGTCTTTTGTATGATGCTCATAGAATTAGAGGATATGAACCAGTTCGTTCTCCAGAAATTCTAAAGAGTGATACTTGGAAAACAAGTGGACATTATGAGAATTATGGTGAAAACATGTATTTTACTCAAATAAATGAAGGCGATGAAATTAATCAAAAAATCAGTGAGTATGGAATGAAACCCATGAACTGTGTTGGACATATTAAAATTTTTCAAAGTGAGCCAAGAAGTTATAGAGATTTACCTATTAAGTTTTTTGAGTATGGTATTGTTCATAGGCATGAGATGAGTGGAGTTCTACATGGGCTTTTTAGAGTGCGTGAATTTACACAAGACGATGCACATATATATTGCATGCCCGAACAGATTAAAGAAAATATAATAGAAATTCTTGGTTTTGTTGATGATATAATGAAAACATTTAAGTTTGAGTACGAATTAGTGATTTCAACGAAACCAGAAAAAAAATCCATAGGAGATGATAAATTCTGGAAAAGTGCTACTGATGGATTACGAGATGCGCTTGATGAAAATAAATTATCCTATAAAATAGATGAAGGTGGTGGAGCATTTTATGGACCAAAAATAGATATAAAAATTCTTGATGCACTAAAAAGAAGATGGCAATGTGGAACAATACAAATTGATTATAATCTTCCTGAAAGATTCAAATTAGAGTACACCGATGCAAACAATGAAAAACAACAACCAGTTATGATTCACAGGGCAATACTTGGCTCTTTTGAAAGATTTATTGGAATTTTAACAGAACATGTGGCTGGTGAATTTCCATTTTTCATAGCACCAATACAGGTTATAATTATACCAATTAGTCAATCTCATCAAAATTATGCTAAAGAATTAGGGCATGAATTAATAACAAATGGTATAGATTTTGAAATTTCATCAAAAAATGAATCGCTAAATAAACGCATAAGAAATGCTGAAAAAATGCGTGTTCCGATGATTTTAGTACTAGGTGATGAAGAAATTAAACAAAAAACAGTATCTTTAAGAGATAGAAGAGAAAGAAAACAGTATAATCTAACCAAATGTGATTTTATAACTATAGTGAAGGAGAAATTTAGTGAGGTACACTTTTGAGTAAAAAAAGAGATGCAGTTCTCAATGAGGAAATTAGGGCTAGAGAAGTAAGATGTTTAGGTGATGATGGCACACAGTATGGCATTATTTCTCGTGATAAAGCTTTGGATAAATCTGAAGAATTAGGTCTTGATTTGGTATTAATAGCTCCTGATGCTAAACCACCAGTTTGTAAGATTATGGACTATGGAAAATTTAAATACCAAGAAGAGAGAAAGAAAAAAGAGGCAAGAAAGAAACAAAAAATCATTGAAGTAAAAGAGATTAAACTCTCTATTAAAATTGCGGACAATGACATTGGCTATAAAATAAAACATGCAAGAGAATTTTTAAAATCTGGTAAACATGTAAAATTTAGAGTATTTTTACGTGGTCGTGAAATGGCAAATCCTGACGCTGGTAAAGCAGTGCTTGAAAAAATTTGGCCTATGGTTGAAGATGTAGCAATTCGTGATAATCACCCAAAATTTGAAGGAAGATATGTCAACATGCTTGCTTTACCTAAACAAAAATAATAGTTAACTTATTATTAAGAAGTTTTAGGGTAAAATTGCAAGTTTTTTAGGTAAACTAGAGGGATTATTCTCGCTTTTTATCAAAATCAAAATAATTTATAAGGAGTTATTATGCCTAAAATGAAAACCGTACGCGGTGCAGCAAAACGTTTTAAAGCTAGTAAAAATAAAATCAAACGAGGTTCTGCATTTAGAAGTCATATTTTAACTAAAAAATCTTCAAAAAAAATGCGTGGTCTCAAAGAACCTAAAACTATTGATAAATGTGATTTAAAAAGAGTAAAACTAATGTTAGGGAAAGCATAAATTTATATTGTTTTTAGTGTATATGCACTAATTTGACTGTTCTCCTATTAGTAATAATAGGGAAAGTTCACAAAATGTGACACCAATAAGGTTAAGGAGACATAAATGAGAGTAAAAACAGGTATTGTTCGAAGAAAAAGACATAAAAAAATATTAAAATTAGCAAAAGGCTTTTATAGTGGCAGAAGAAAGCACTTTAGAAAAGCGAAAGAGCAAATTGAGAGATCTCTTGTATATGCATACAGAGATAGAAGAAATAAAAAAAGAGACTTTAGAAGACTTTGGATTACTAGAATTAATGCTGCTTGTAGATTAAATGGCATAAGTTATTCTCGTTTTATAAATGCTCTTAATAAAGCCAATATTGAATTAGATAGAAAAATACTTGCAGATATGGCTATGAATGACCCCGAAGCTTTTGCATTAGTTGTAAAACAAGCAAAAACCGCACTTTAAGAAAAATTAATTCAATGCCGATAATCGGTATTGAATACCTAATCTTCAATATAACGACCCCACTAAAAACAACAAAATCAATAAATACTTTTATTCCTAAAATGCTAAAATAAGCAAAAATAGCTATAGAAATACTGCAGGGAAGTAGACATTAAACGAGCTTCTCTCGTTCCTAAGCTCCAGCTTGGGAACGCATAAACCACAAGCTTTATTATATTTCATTGACAAAATTAGTCAAGATTGATTATTTGATTGAAGTTTCTAGAGCATTTAAATCCATTGAAAAATACTTATTTTTTGCCTTACTTGCCATACTTTAGGATGCATTTCTGGCATTTAAAGTTTGTTAGGCTCTTAATATATTTATCTTTATTGTTGGTTTATTGTATTATTTTTTACTAGGTTTTAGGTTAATATCTGTATAATTATGAGTAGTCATAAATAGTTATATATAAAAAGGAATTTCTTGGATATTTTACAAGCACTTATCGCATTTATCGGAGTATTAGTAGGTTCAATTTTTACAATCCTTGGTATAGAGATTACAAATAGAGCGAATACAAAAAGAGTTGAAATTCAACACAAACATGAGAAAGAAACAAATAAAGAAAATTTAATGAGAGATAGGTTAGAAGAGTTATATATACTTTCAGATAAATATTTTGATACTCTTGTCTCTCATCAATTACCATTGAGAAGTGTTATGAAGGGTGAAATATCATTCGATGATGCTTTAGATTTACATATTGAAAGGGGCAAAGAGAAAAAATTTGATTATAATCGTGTTGATATGATTATTGAAATGTATTTCAATGAACTTCAAGAACCATATAATGAAGTATTGAAAATTGGAGATGAACTAAATAATATTTCAGAAGGATATAAAAACCAATATAAGACCGGTGACTATGACGGAAGAAAATGGTTAGATTTATTTCAACCAAAACTTGAACTATTAACACAAAAAACTGGAAATTTTAAAAACAAACTGACGAAGTTTATAAAAAATGTATAACAAAACCTTCTCTCGTTCCCAGGCTCCAGCTTGGGAACACATAAAATGATAAAGAACACAAAAGGATACGAAATAGAAAATAATGATAAATTAAAAATTGGTATTGCGTTATCAGGTGGTGGATTTAGAGCATCTGTTTTTCATATTGGAGTGTTTGAAACTTTAGCAAAAAATGGCTTTTTAGATCAATTAAATACTATTTCCACTGTATCAGGTGGTTCTCTAACTATAGGCTTAATATTTAAACTAAATAATAACAAGTGGCCAACTGATAAAGAATACTTAGAAAATATTCTACCAAAGTTGAAAAAATATTTTACAGAAATGAGATTAGCAAAAAATGCGATATTGCGTTTGTTCCTTCCTCTACATTGGTTGAACTTATTTAGTAGAGCAAACATCATCGCACATTCATTAAAAAAAGACTGGAATCTAACGGATAAATTATCAGATTTGCCAGACAAGCCTACGTGGGAAATAAATGCAACTACAAATGAAACAGGGAAAAATTGGCGTTTTTCAAAACAAAAAATGGGAGATTATAAATTTGGCTATATTATGGACCCAAATTATGACATATCAAATGCCATAGCTTCATCAACTGCATTTCCAGGACTAATTGGTAGATTCAAACTTAACATTTCTAGTTATCAAAATTGGCATTATTTTGATTGGGATAGAAAAATATTCAAAAAAGATGAAAAACCTAGAATGATTAAAAAACTACATTTATCAGATGGTGGACTTTATAATAATCTAGGAGAAGAAGCATTAATTAATAAGTTGGGCGAAACATTAACAAAAGACATAAATTTTCTGATAGTTAGTGATGCAACAAAAGCTTTAAAAATTGAAAAAAGTAAATCTACAATAAATGCTTTAGGAAGGACATTGAGGCTAATTGATATAGCAATGGACCAAATTAAGATGCTAAGAGTTCGTGCTCTTCACAATTTTTTTGAGAAAAACCCGAAAAATGGTCTCTATATTCAACTGGGGCAGTATCATGAATTAATGAAGGATAAATTTGACTTAAAAATGATAAAGAATATTAAGACAAGTCTTTTTGCATTATCTCATGAAGAATATGATGAATTAACAAAATATGGAGCTTGTATGGCCCAAACAGGTATAAAAAAATGGTATGACTCTTGTTCCCAAGCTCCAAGCTTGGGAACACATAAAAAATGAATTTCCTTTTATACGGTATGGTTTTAGGGGAGGGTTACATCAGCTAGCCCTCCCCAAAAACCATACCACCTAAAACAGAATAATTTTGATTGTTAAGTACATAAATATCTTCTATCTTTTCAAAAAAATTCTCTTTTGCTTTTTTATC
>JAERRW010000019.1 GCA_016735235.1 Sulfurospirillum sp.
CATATCTAGAGTATTTTGCAGAGTTAAAGAGTGTAAAATGCTTTAAAGTTGGGGCATATCAAAGTGCGTCTTTTTCTAAAGTTGTAAAAAATAGAAGCAAGACAGATATAGTAGATGGCTTGATCTTAGTCGGAGAAAATGGCTATGGCGATGAGTTTGGTATAGGAAGTAAAGAAGCATTTACCATACTAGAAGTTGCTAAAATGTACAATGTTGAGATAAAAATGTTACCAGAGAGAAGAGGAAATCGTATGACAGCAGAAGTCGTAAGTAGTAAAACAAAAGCTCTTGGCTGGACTCCTAAAAGAAAACTTCAAGATTATATTGATGAGTGTAGAAAAAATGACTGGAGATAAAACATGGATATAGTAAAAATAGAAAATATCGAAGATTTGGTTTTAGATATTGATGATGAAAAAGTTTTATTGGATAGTGATGTAGCAATTGTATATGGGGTTACAACAAAAGAAATAAACCAAGCAGTTCGAAATAATATTGAAAGATTTCCTCAAGGATATATATTTGAGATAGATAAAGAGACTAAAAATGAACTGGTCAAAGATTTTGACCGGTTCAATAAACTCAAGCATTCATCGGTACTGCCAAAAGTATTTACTGAAAAAGGTTTGTATATGTTGGCTACTATTATCAAAAGTAAAATAGCAATACAAACAACTATAAATATCATAGAAACTTTCGCAAAGATGAAGCACTTGTCAAAAAATATAAAAAAATTATCAAATATAAAAGATGAAAAAGAACAACAAAGCATCATGAAAAAAAGCGGTGAGATGATAGCTGAGATATTGGACGATGACTTAGAAACAAACGAAAGCGAAACTAGTTTTGAGCTTAATTTTGCAGTTTTAAAATTTAAACATACAATAAAAAAAGGCAAATAGATGACAAAAGAAAACACTCCAGCATCAAACCTAGCCCCAATAGTTCTGTTCGCATATAACCGTCCTGACCATACAAAGCAGACAATAGAAGCATTGCAAAAAAATGAGTTGGCAAGTGAAAGTGAGCTTTTTATCTATAGTGATGAAGCGAAAAATGATGATGTGCGAAACAGTGTTGATGAAGTTCGAGAGTATATAGATGGGGTTACAAGCATAGTCAATGAGTATGGAAAGATCATTGTCCTTGAAGATGACTTGGTTACGAGTCCTTACTTTTTGAAGTTTATGAATGATGGTTTAGAGTTTTACGAGAATGAAGAGAAAGTTTGGCATATAAGTGGGTGGAACTATCCTATAGAAACAGATGGTTTAGATGATGTTTTTTTGTACCGACTTATGAACTGTTGGGGTTGGGCTACATGGGCTAACAGATGGCAACACTTTGAAAAAGATATAGATAAAACTATGAGTGAATTTACTAAAAGTGATATAGATAGATTTAACCTTGATGGGGCAGAGAATTTTTGGGGTCAAGTTGTATCAAATAAAGAGAAAAAGATAAATACTTGGGCTATTTTTTGGTATGCTATCATCTTTAAACAAAATGGACTGTGCCTCAATCCCACTCAAACGCTTGTGGAAAATGTAGGGCATGATGGAAGTGGTGTGCATTGCGGAGAAAATGAAAGCTATAAAAGTAACTTATCGACAAATAAACATATCTCTTTTGAATGCGATACAATAGAAAACAGGGTTGCTTTAAATAGAATACAACACTTTTATCAATCTCAAAAAAAGTCTTTTACGACAAGAGTTATCAACAAACTAGCAAGAATAACAATAGGGAAAAATATTATAAAATGAAAATCCAAGAAAGATGTAAGATATGAAAAATAAAATCACAGTACACGAACAAGATATATCTATACTCAAAAATGACTATATCTCTCTTACTGATATGGTAAAAAATATAGAAAATGGTCTTGTGCTTATAGAAAAATGGCTTAGAAATAAGAATACTATAGAATTTCTTGGAATTTGGGAAGAGATCTATAATGTTGATTTTAATTCCACCGAATTCGAGGGAATTAAAAATGAAGCTGGTTCTAATCGCTTTTCGCTTTCAGTTAAAATGTGGATAAATAAAACAAATGCTATGGGAATAGTTGCAAAAGCAGGACGCTATGGTGGTACTTATGCACATCAAGATATAGCATTTGAATTTGCAAGTTGGATTAGTCCAAAATTTAAACTTTACCTTATAAAAGAGTTTCAAAGACTCAAAAATGATGAGATAGAAAAACAAAAACTTGGTTGGGACATAAAGAGAACTTTGGTAAAAATGAATTATCATATTCATACTGATGCTATAAAAAATAATCTCATTCCTTTAGATATAGCTAAAAATAAAATACCTTTTATCTATGCTACTGAAGCTGATCTGTTAAATGTTGCACTATTTGGAATGACTGCTAAAGAGTGGAGAGATAAAAATCCAAAGCTTGCAGGAAACATAAGAGACTATACCAGTGTAGAACAGCTCGTAGTCTTGGCAAATCTTGAAAGTTTAAATGCTCAGTTGATAAAACATGAGATACCATATATGGATAGATTACTTGAATTAAATGAAGTGGCAATCGAACAACTTCGACTACTTCTAAACTATGAAAACAGGAGGCTAGATAAATAGATGAAAATCCTA
>JAERRW010000045.1 GCA_016735235.1 Sulfurospirillum sp.
TAATGAGATTTATGACAAAGCTATGTTAGAGCGGAACAATCAAAAGTTACAGTTAGTAGCATAATGAGTAAAATAAGAGTGTTGGTTTAAGTGGTCTTGACATATGGGGACGGGATAGTTTTTATCTTCAAATAAATTTATATAGGCATTAGAGCTATTTATAATTTTCTTAACAAGATAATTTTTTAGAAAAAAACATATGAGAATATATCTAAAAATTATCAAAATAAGCTTATATTGATTATTAATATAATTAATATTAATTGATAAATTTTATCGTATGTTTACGAATTAAAATCTAGTGAATGTGTGCCAGCAACACAACAATCATTTGTTATTATACATTCCTCATCTTTTTGAAATAAAATATTTTTTTGTGTCTGATTTTCTACAAAATAGAGCAGCCCATCTTTTATAATAATTCCCACTTTTAGATTTGATAAATTTAAATTCAATGCTTTATTAAGTTGATTTAAAATTTGATTTTGTTGTAATTTTATTACAGTATCTATATGATTTATTATGTTAATAAATTGTTTTTGTTCAAAAAGCCACATTCCTGAGTGTCCACTTGTTGTAAGATAATTTAACATATAAGATTTATTTTTTATTTTAATGGATGTAGATATATGGGCTTTTATTAATTTTTTTGTGGCATCTTCAGTATATTCAGTAATTCTTATAAGATCTTTTATTTCATAATCTTTTATTAGAAATTCCCAGTTATCATGCACAATCTCTAAAGACTCTTTTTTATATGGAAAATCATGTTTGTATATGTTTATAAAATAAACAGCATCTTTTTTGACTAGCGCAAATAATAACTCATTATTTCTTTTGATAAATTTTATGCCTTTTTTATCATTCGGCTCATATCCTTCGCCTATATGAAAATGATGCATACCAAGACTATTTAACATCAAGTCTTTGTTTTTATTGCTACCATCTTCATTTGGGCTATCAACGACTCCTTTTGACAGGAATGGGTCAATTGACTCTGCATTTTTAAATTTGTAAGCAATTTTGTTTATAGTTTTTTTATAAGATTTATTGTTGTTGTATAGAATATTTTTTTTAAGTTCTCTAGAGTAAAAAACTTTTCTATAGCCTGGACCAATAAATCGTTTTCTCCAATTGGTATAATCTAATAAAATAGTTTTAAAAATTTATTCTGTTATCTATGCTTTTTCCATATTTTAAAAATTCATTTTTTATACTATTGTTAATGTCTTCTTGAAAAATTGTATTTTTTAAAAGTTGATTATTCATAATAGAACCTTGTTTCTCATTTTAATTCGGCAGATTCGCATCATAAACGAATACCTTTGACCAACACTATAGCATCCAAACCTGTAAGCTCCATAAAAGCCTCATAAGGAGTGCATAATCAAGACACTTTCTAGGTCTTGAATTGAGCTTATGAACAGCTTCTACGACCTCTTTTCTTGCAATGTCAGTAAACTTCATTCCTTTTGGAAAATATTGTCTTAGAAGTCCATTAGCATTCTCATTTTGTCCTCTCTCCCAAGAGTGATATGGTTTAGGTATTCCTTTGGTGCTGTTGGTGCTACTGCCATACCTCTTTTTGTATACTTTTTGTTTTCGTCTAAGATGTAGATAAAGTTCCCCTCCATCTCTTCGGTCTTTGAGTATATAACGATAGATAGCTTCATGGTGCAAAGAGATATTTTGTGTTCTTTTAAGCCTCCCTGCTATCTGCTCTGGTGAGCTTTGAGTTGCTGACAATTCCTCTTTAATAAACTCTATAATATTAAGAGTGAGCTTGATAGTCTTTGGTTTCTTTTTATGCCTTTTAGCAGTAAAGCTATCTGCTTGTTTATGTCTATACCCTTTGAGTCCTGTATTTCTCTTAATCTCTTTAGAGATAGTTCCCTGTGTAGTTTCAAGTGCTTTAGCAATAGCAGTTTGAGAACTGCCACTCTTTAGTGATATTCGATATGATACCTATCTTGAAGAGTTAGATGTTTATGTTTCATAAATAACCTTTAAGTTCTAGTGATTTATTGCTTAATTGTATCTAACTCTTCTATTTATTAGATAAATTATAATCAACTATTTTAAGGTTATTCTTTTATGATGTGGATCTGGGTAAATCTAATTTTTAAGGTTTACACAGTTTGTTTTATGGTCTCAATTTATAAAAAGTCAGCAAAAAATATTTAGAAAATTTTTAAAACTTTATCTATTTTTTTCATAATTTCATCTGTTTTTACTAAAGCATTTATTATTTTGTTATAGTGTTTAAAATCGTTGTGGCTTAGTTCTCTTCCACTTCTATCTTTTAACCATTTTTGAGCTGGCTGGTAGCCTCCTATATAGAACTCCCATGCTTTAAGTGGTATATTTGATATGTATTGGGTATCGTTTATATGTAGTTTTATTTTGTTTTCTATTAGTTGAACATCTTTTTTTACTATTTTTCTAATTATCTCATTTGTTCCTTCATTTACTTCTATGACTCTTTGGTTTAAGTCTTTGTTTTTCATTAGGTGTAAACTTCTTAATTCTTTACCAAACTTCACTAAGTCGTAAAATGTTTTGATGTCAGGATAGGGAACTCTTGGGAAGTCTATCTTTAAAAACTCTTTGTACTTTTCTCTGTATTTTGGGCTATGAAGAACTGCATAGATATAGTCTAGTATGTCTATGGGTGCGAAAGTTTTTAAGTCTTGAATTTTTTCTGGTGTGAATTTTAGGTTTAGTCTTTTTTCTATGTCGGCTACTATGTCTAAGTTTAGATTCGGGGTTCTTTTTGTTTCTAGGGAGTTTTCATCTGGGTAGAGGTAGAGAGGGAAATTATATGTCTCGCCAGTTATTAAATGTTTAGAAGGTATGCTTTTGCTAACTAAAGCTTCTAAGCCTTTTAACTTTGACTGTCTAACCAAATTTAAACCTATGTTGTGATCTTGCATATGTTTCATAATATCATACCTAGGATAAGATAAAAAACCCTTAGACTCTTTAGTGTAAAAAATATACTTATTGTCAAAAGGTCTATATGAGTGTATTTTTATATTAGAAAAATTATAGTTATTTTCAACATTATTTTTCGCATAACCAACTTTCCAATCTCTACTATCTACATGTAAATCGTATTTAAGCCTTAATTCTTCAATTGATAAATTATAAAAATTATTAATAACTACTTCTACTTCTTCCTTTGTATCTTGTACAATTAACTTGTCTCTAGCTGTTACAACACCTGCGTTATTTTCTAAATATAATTCTTCAACTTTAAAGCCTTTTTCATATTCTATGATAGCTCCAAAATCCTTAGGAACAAAAAAGTAATTAGGCTCTTTACACTCTAGTTTAGACCACTCAATAGTTTTTAAACTATTCTTATTTAAAAACTCATATTTAAAATCTCTTTTACCTTGCAAATCATAATGATAAACAGAGCCAAGTTTTTTACTACTTTCTTTTGTCTTGACAAATATATTGATAGAAACACCCTGCATGATGTCAAATACATTTTCATCTTTAGAGCCATCTGGGCAAACCTCTTTTTTCTTGCTGTTTCCATGCAAGTCAAGTATATAAATCTTATCAAAACACTCAAGTAGTGATTTTCTCATCTGCCTATGGATAATCCCATCTATAAAAGAGTTATTTGATATATAAGCCAAAATACCCTCGCCGTTTTTTTCTATGTAGTGCTGTCCATATCTTATAAATTTGATATAGTCATCTGAAAGTGGTTGTATGTTTCTCTCATTCAAATCTTTTTTATAGTCTTTAATAAGGTTTTGTATCCAGTAACTTTTATTTGAACTACTAACTGCATAAGGAGGGTTTCCTATAAGAACCATAATAGGGCTATCTTTTTTAACTCTATCTGCTTCTCTTGATTCGGTCGCTAAAAAAGAGGCAAAAAGATTTCCTGTGTTTTCATGGTGTGTCTCAAGAGAGTTTGTTAAAAACAGTTTTAATCTTTGTCTCTTTTGAGGGACATACCCAGTAAGTTTTAGAAGTAAATCAAGCTTAAGATGAGCCATAGCATAAGAAGCCATAATTATCTCAAAACCATGAAGTCTTGGTATTAAGTCATCTTCTACATACTTACTCCAACTTCCTCCGTAAAAATCTTTTTTTATATACTTAATAATCTCTGCTAAAAAAGTTCCTGTTCCTGTTGCTGGGTCTAAAACTTGAACTTTATGGACTTCTTTATTTTCTTTTATACTCTTTCTTATTTTAGATGTATCACTCAACCCGTCTTCTAACTCAAACTCATTTTTTAACACTTCATCAACAGCTTTCACTATAAACTTAACAACTGGTTCGGGAGTATACCAAATACCTCTAGCTTTTCTTAGTTTTGGATTAAAGTGAGCTATAAAGTCTTCATAAAAGTGTATTATTGGATCATTTCTGCTTGTTTTATTTCCAAAGTTTTCAAGTATTTTTTTAACATTTGTTGCTCTAAATATCTTTACTAGACTATCTACTATCCAAACTATTCTAGTATCTAAATCATACCCTGCTAACTGCTGAAAAAGACTTCTTAAAAATGGATTGCTATGAGGAACGAGCTTTGCCGCTTCTTCTCTTGAAAAAGTATTTAAAGTTTCATCATGGTATCTTGCGGTAAACATTCCATAAGTGATAGTTTGAGCATACATATCTGCAAAATCTTTAGAACTCATGTCATGAATTAACATCTCTTGAAAGGTTTTATACTGTCCATATATGTCTGTTAAGTTTTCATCTTTTATATCTTCTTCTAAAGCTTTGTGTATTACATCGCTCATAAGTTTTGCTTTATGTGCCATCATTTGAGCCAATTTAGAATCTGAAGTTATACTTTGACCTACAAAAGAGGTAAAATCTTTGATAAGATTTATGAACTCTTTAAAATTCTCTCCAAGAGAGATTATTTTGTTATTTTCAAGTTTAGCTATGCTTATTGAAGTATATAGTGAGCCATTTTTATAAAATTGAAATGCCATATAATCAGTAATAATAAGATTTTCAAGACCATCTTTGTATCTTTTGAATTGTTCATTATAAGATTTATGTTTTATGTTTTTGCCAATATCTTTTGCTTCAATATAGCCTATCTCAACATTCTCACTTTTGGTGGCTATTAAATAATCGGGAGATCCTGCTTTTACTCTTTTTGGCTCATTAATAGCTATGATATTTTCATCTAATTTCTCAATTAGTTCCTTTAAATAACCTCTATAACTATGTTCTGTTGCATGCTTTGTTTTGTACTCTTTTGATATTTGATTTATATAGTTTGTTACCATTTAATATCTCTTACATGTAATGCATTACAGTATTATTGTGTCATTTCTATCTGGACTAGTAGAAATTATTTTTACTTTTGTATTTGTCAATTCCTCTATGCGTTTAACATAATCTTTTGCGGCTTTGGGTAACTCATTATAGTTTGAGATTCCTTCAACTTTATCCCAGCCTTTTATGGTTTCATAAACTGGTGAAACATTATCTAAGTTACTTGGCATAAAGTCTATTTTCTTACCATTTACCTCATAAGCTACGCATATCTTTATAGTTTTAAAACCATCAAGCACATCTAGTTTCATTAGAGCAAATTGATCACAGCCATTTAATCTTGAAGCATACTTAACCCCAACAGCATCAAACCAGCCACATCTTCTTTTTCGTCCTGTTGTTGTTCCTACCTCTTTTCCAACATTTGCCATTCGTTCGCCATTTGCTCCAAAATCTTCTGTTGGAAATGGTCCGTGTCCTACTCTTGTTGTGTAGGCTTTTACTATTCCTGTTACAACTCCTATATTTTTTGGATTAATCCCAAGACCTGTACATGCTCCAGCACTTACTGTTGAAGAGCTTGTTACATAAGGGTAAGTTCCGTGGTCAATGTCAAGCAAAGTCCCCTGTGCTGCCTCTAAAAGTACTTTTTTATTACTATCAAGTGCGTCCCAAATCATGTTAGTTGTATTGGCTATAAAAGGTCCTAATTGTTTTTTGTATTCGGTTAATTCTTCCATCATCTCTTCACGACTTGGAATCTCTACATGTAGGGCTTTATAAAGAGGTTTATTCTGTGCAAAACTCTCCATAATAGAGTTGCAAAGCCTCTCTGCATTTAAAAGTTCTCCTACTCTATGGCCAACTCTGTTTATCTTGTCTGCATAAGCCGGCCCAATACCTTTTTTTGTCGTTCCTATAGCTTTGTCCCCTTTTAATCTCTCTCTTGCTATGTCTATTAAAGAGTGATATGGAAGATTCAAGTGGGCCTTATCGCTTATAAAAAGTCTTTTTTGAAGATTTTCAAATTGCTTCATCTCGTTTATGATAGATTCTGGATTTACAACAACACCATTTCCAATAATATTAATAGCCTTTTTATTTAAAACTCCAGAGGGGATTAAGTGAAGTGCATATCTTACTCCATCGACCCAAATAGTGTGTCCAGCATTATGTCCACCTTGACTTCTACAAACCATATCATATTTTTGAGATAACATGTCAACTATCTTGCCTTTTCCTTCATCTCCCCATTGAATACCTACAATTAAATCTGCTTTACTACCCATTTTATTTCCTAGTTCTTCTATTTTTTATTGCTTCAATAAGTGCATCTGTATAAAGACCAAAACCTGTAGATTCAAGTTTTTCACTCTCATAACTTCCACCTTTTGCAAGAGTGCTATTTTTGTCGATAAATCTAAAAAACAGTTCATCATAATATCTCATATTTACATAATAAAGTGGTGAAAAATGTACATTTTTATACTCTAATTTCTCATAAAGAATTTTCATTTTTTCTAGTTCTACTTTTATATTAGTTGGAACGACATCTATAACTTCATCAATATCTTCTGGATTTTGTAAACATGCTAATTTCTCAAGCCAATCTATATCTAAAGAGAGTATTTTTTGAAGTTCTGATCTCTCAAAAACAGTTAAATCAAAATTTAACTCACTCGCTATTATTTTTGGTATTTTTATATTACTTATATGCACTAATGGAGTTAAATCAAATTTTTTAAATATTTTTCCACACAGTTCAATGCTTTTACTTAAATCATTATTGCCAATAAACTCTGCTCCTATTTGATTAACTTCTGTACTAGGGTATCTAAATACTGGCTGTATGTAAAACCATCTATTTTGCTTAGTACTTCTGCCAAGTCTTTTTGTCATAAGTCTTACAATATCAATAGTACTATCTGCTCTAAGTGATATTAGATTATTTTGCTGATCCGAAAAACGAATAATCTCTTTTTCATCTAAACTTTGGTGCTGATGATATGAAAAAAACGGAGTTACTATCTCTTCAAATCCAGTTTTTTCAAAAAGTTTACTCGCTTTTTCTTCTATCTCTCTTTTAAGTTTGGCACTCTGTGCAAAGTACAATCTGCTGCCTTTTGGTATCTCATGAAGATCTATCATTGTATTATCTCTTTTGTAAAAATTTTATTAGCTGTCCCATTATATGAGCGACGACCTATCTCTTCGAGTACTATCTCTATTGCATTTAGTGTCCAAGCTGTTTTGTAATCATCTACTAAACCCATATGATTTATTCTAAAAAGTGTAGTCTTTAGATGATTTTGGCCACCTGCTATATTGACCATGTATTTACTTTTTAATAATTCTCTAATTTTCATGGCATCTTTATCGTAAACGGCACTCATAGCAACTGCTGACGATTTTGGAAATATTGTTAATCCTATCTCTTTCAAAGCTTTTTTAGCTCCATGTGAGCGTCTTTTTGTATCGATATAAAGTTTATTAAATCCATCTACATGTAACTGTTCTAATATAGTTTTTAGCCCAACAATAAGAGTAGTTGCAGAAGTATAAGCAGTTGTGTTATTTTTTTGTTGTGCTAACTCAATTTTTAAATTCAAATAGTATCCTGCTCCACTCTCTTTTATAATTTTTATACCATCATGACTTAATCCAATTAAAGCAAGACCGGGTGGTAGCATAAGTGCTTTTTGGCTTCCGCTTATTAGTGCATCTATATTGGTCGTGTCTATTTTTTCTACACCAACTGCGGTTATACCATCTGCTACAATCATAATCTTTGGTCGTATCTTTTTTAACTCTTTTGCAATTATTTCAACAGGGTGTCTTAACCCTCCAGAACTCTCACAAATTTGTATAAAAATAGCATCTATTTTTTTATCATTTTTAACACTATTTACAATATCATCTATATTTGCTGGAGTATCCCAATCATATTTTAATTCAGTAAAATCTTTGCCATGAGCTTTGCATATTTCACTAAATCTTTCACCAAATTTACCAGCATTAATAGTCAAGGCTTTTGACTTGCATAAATTTAAAACACAAGCCTCCATAGCCCCTGTACCGCTACTCGCTAGCATTAAAACTTCTTCCATGTTAAAAAGTTCTTTTAAAAGCACTTTTGTTTTAGCAAAAATTTCTTCAAATTCTGATGTCCTATGGTGAATTGTAGGCTCACTCATAGCCATTCTAATATTTTCTGGTACTGGTGTTGGTCCAGGCGTAAGAAGTAACATGTATAGCCTTATTCGCTAAATTTTAAATTTTATTTTATCTAAAAATTACTTTTTATTAACTTGCATTAAAAAAAATTTAGTCATTGTTTCTAGTTATTTCACCAATTAAGTCTACAATTTTGTTGTTACTAAATTGTGTTTTAAATTCAATTTTAGGAATTACCCAATACTGACACAGATTGTTGAACGCTACCATTTTCTGAATATTTTTTGCTGACTTTTTATTAAATAATATAGTTTAATTCGTTTGTTAATCTATCTTGATACTCTCCTAGCTTACTCAAAGATATATCAAAAATAGCCTCTAACTTTTGATTGCTCTCACGATAAAAAAGTTCCAAAACTGGATCTTTAATCTCCTGAGTAGTAATATTAATATTCCCTTCAAGTGCCACGAATATATCTTTGATAAGAATATCATCAGCATTTCTAGCTAACATGTACCCTCCATAAGCCCCTCTAACACTCTTGACTAACTCTGCTCGCCTCAAAACTACCAAGAGTTGCTCAAGGTAGTTTTGAGGGATATTTGCTTTTTGAGATATCTCTTTTATTTGTGTCGGCTTTTTTTTCTCAACCTTAGAGAGTTCATACATTGCACTAAGTCCATATATCCCTTTGCTTGAGATGAGCGACATTAACCTATCGCTTGTGCTAAATCTGCTATCAAATCGTCTGTATCTTCAAGCCCAACACTTAGCCTAATAAGCTCTGGAGTTATACCACTTTTTGCAAGCTCATCGGGCGATACTTGCATGTGAGTTGTGCTTGCTGGATGAGTGATGATTGACTTTGAATCCCCTATGTTTACTACAACTGCAAAAAGCTTCGTATTATCTATAACAGATTTTGCACTCTCCAAATCCTCCACCTCAAAGCTAAGAAGTCCTGAAGCTTGCGAATCTTTGAAGTACTTTTTCACTCTACTATTGTATTGATTATTATCTAGCCCTGGGTAAGATACACTCTTTACCTTTGGATGTGATTGTAGATACTTTGCTATGATAAGTGCATTAGTTGAGTGTTGTTTCATTCTAATATGCAAAGTCTCAAGTCCCTGAAGAAGTATCCAAGAGCTATTAGGTGAAATAGTAAATCCCATATCACGAATCAACGAGAATGTAATCCTAAGTGTAAAAAGTGGAAGATCCACCGAAGAATACACCAAACCATGATAACTCTCATCGGGCTCATTGAAGTGAGGATATCTAGCATTGTCTATTATCTTTTTGTTTAGTCCATGTCTTGCTACTACAACACCACCAAGAGTTGAGCCGTTGCCATTAATGTACTTGCTTGCACTATGAACAATAACATCCACATCATGATCAAATGGCTTAAACAAAGCAGGAGTAGCAACGGTGTTATCACAAATCGTAATGATATTATACTTATTAGCTATTCTAGTTATCTTCTGTATATCGGGTACTGCTATCTGTGGGTTTGAGAGTGATTCAAAAAATATAGCTTTAGTCTTGTCGTCGATTAAATCCTCCAAGTCATCAGCATTATCGCTATCAAATATCTTAGCCTCTATACCAAATCTTTTGATTGTATGGGCTAGAAGTGTTGTAGCTCCTCCATATATTTTTTGTGCAATGATAATGTTTTCTCCGACTTGAGCGAGGTTAGCAACTGCACAAAAAATAGCAGCCTGACCAGTTGCCGTAGCAACAGCACTCTCACCACCCTCAACAGCAGCAACTCTGTTTTCAAATATACTAGTAGTGGGGTTGTTAAGTCTAGTATATATCGGTCCAAGATCTGCTAATGAAAATCGGTCAGCTGCTTTTTTTGCCGTTCCAAAATCATAAGCCGTGTTTTGGTAAATAGGCACGGACATAGCACCAAACTCCCCTTTGTCGTATCCTGCATGTAAAGCTAGTGTCTCTTGTGTCATCTGTAATCCTTTTTTTTGTGGAAGTATACACTCTTTTTTATTTAATGTCAAGTAAGTTGATAGAGAAAGTAGATATTAAAATCTTTAGTAAAAATTAAGCTTTTATTCATCAATTAATTTTATTTCTTTTAGGTGCATCTGCTATCTCTTTATATTTAACCGCACACCCTTTTGCAAGTTCACGGATTTGCAAAATATAGTTTTGTCTTTGTGTAACAGACACTGCTTTTCTTGCATCGAGAATATTAAATACATGAGATGCCATTAAACAGTAGTCATAGGCAGGTAGTGGTAAATTTGCATTTAAGCATTTTTTGCACTCTATTTTACAATTTTCAAACTGCTCTAAAAGCATCTTTACATCTGCAACTTCAAAGTGATATTTGCTAAATTCATACTCACTTTGTTTGTGAACATCACCATAAGTTGTAATTACATGTCTGTTTTTATTCCAAATCAAATCATAAACAGAATCTTTTTTTTGAAGGTACATAGCCAGTCTCTCTGTGCCATAAGTTATCTCTACTGAAACTGGATCACAAGGAATCCCTCCAACTTGTTGAAAATAGGTAAATTGAGTTATCTCCATTCCGTCAAGCCAAATCTCCCAACCCAAACCCCATGCTCCTAGAGTTGGTGACTCCCAATTATCTTCTACAAATCTAATATCATGTTTGCTTAAATCAAGCCCTAAAGCCTCAAGACTATTTAAGTAGAGTTGTTGAATGTTATTTGGACTTGGCTTTAACAATACTTGAAATTGATAGTATGCACCTAAACGATTTGGATTTTTTCCATATCTTCCATCATTTGGTCTACGAGATGGTGCAACATAAGCCGTTGCCCAAGGCTGTCTGCCTAAACTTTTCAAAAATGTTGCATGATGAAAAGTTCCAGCACCAGCGGGCATATCGTATGGTTGAATTATAGTACAACCCTCATTTTGCCAAAATATTTGTAATTTTAAAAGCATCTCACTAAATGTCAACAATCTGTATCCTTTTGCTATTTCATCTTCAATAAAATTTTATTTTTTTTTATAATTTTCTATAGTTTTATTCCACATAAGTTTATATTTTCTTCTTGTAAACTCTAACTCTTTTTGTGTAATTTCAAGCTGTTTTGTTACTGTTTCTACTGTCTTTCTATCTTCATCATATAACTCTTGCATAGAAAAAAGAGCCTCTTTTAAAAAGGCATTTTCACTCTTTAGTACATCTTGAGTCTCATTTTTTGCATCCATCACTTTCTCATGTAGATTCAAAATTGTACCTATAGTTTTCTCAACAAAATTAGCACCCTCAAGTGTTATTGCATTTTTACTAACATGTTGGTTAGTTTTAGAGAGAGGCATAAGTTTATTCATACTTTTTGATGCCTCTATAAACCTAGTACCATTCTCCTCTTTTGTGCTTAGTTTTCCATGTTTTATCATATTCTCAATTGTAGGAATATCTAAATGTATAAGTTTACTAAACTCTTTTATCTCTAGCCAAGTCTGCATGATTTAGTTTTCCTTATATTCTAACTTCTACTTCATTTGAATCAGATTCAACTTTTTTTGCTTTTAAAATTCTATCTTCAATAAGTTTTATTTTTAACTCTTCATCTTCAAGAGAGAGTATTTGCATAGCAAGATATGCACTATTCATAGCTCCAGCTTTACCTAAAGCAACAGTAGCCACAGGCATTCCCGAAGGCATTTGTACTGTACTAAGCATAGCATCCAAACCGTCCATAGCGCCACCTTTCATAGGAACACCAATTACAGGTTTTGTAGTTAAAGAGGCAACAACACCAGCAAGATGGGCTGCCATTCCAGCAGCCGCTATAAATACTTGTGCACCTTTTTTTTCTGCACTTTTTACATATTCGTGAGTTCTTTTAGGACTTCTATGGGCAGAAGCTATAGCTAGTTCATAAGGAACTCCAAATTTTTCTAATATTTTAGATGACTCAACCATAGTTATATAATCACTTTTACTACCCATTAATATTGATACGAATTTCATTTTTACCTCAATTTTTTGATCTTAAAAAAGTGTGTGGCGGTAAATTTTGTGGCAAAATAATAGCATTTTTATTGCCACTATGAATAGACTCATACACTTTTCCATTTTTAGTTTTTAACTCTTTAAATTTCAAGCTCCACTTTTCACCTTTTTTCTTTATAACTCCTATATTATTATCTACTTCATTTATATTATCATTTGGTAAGACTAATTCATACTCTATATTTGATTCTAGTTTATCTTTTGATAATAGATCTTTACCGCTACATGTTACTTTTGCTACAACTTGATGTGTGCCTTCACTTATGGAGTCTTTTAAATTTTGTGTATTATCTTTTTCATAAGGTCTTTTTATAAGATAACCATCACTAAATCCACGATTTTTTATTGTATTTAGTTCATCAATATACTTCTGTTTTTCAAATGTATCTGTATAAAAGTCATCTATTGCACTTCTATATGTTTTCGCTGTAACTCCTGCATAATATTCACTTTTTGTACGACCTTCTATTTTTAAAGCACTAATTGCTCCAGAACTAAGAATTTTATCAACATAAGCAGATAAATTTAAATCTTTTGCATTCATAATATATGTACCATGGTCATCTTCATCTATTTTAAAAAGTGTTTTACTCTCTTCATTTTGAGCATATATAGTATATGGAAAACGACAATCATTTGCGCAACTGCCACGATTTGCAACTCTTCCACTTTGAATTGAGCTTATTAGACAACGACCACTATATGCAAAACACATAGAACCATGTACAAAAGCCTCTAACTCTAAAGATGGCAATCTTTTTTTAATTTCAATTAAATCTTTTAAACTCACTTCACGAGCTACTATTATCCTTTTTACACCCAATTCATAAAAAACTTCTGCATCCATATAATTTAGTACATTTGCTTGTGTTGAGAGGTGAATTGGAATATGAGGAGCAATTTTATTTACTAATTTTATAACTCCAGGGGTTGCAACTATAAATGCATCGGGATTCATATCTGCCAATGCATGTACATGTTTTTTTAAAAGTTCAATTTGTGAATTAAAAGGAAATCCATTTATGGTAACATATATTTTTTTACCTTTTGAGTGTGTATAATTTATAGCTTCGTGAAAACTCTCATAACTAAACTCTTTACCAGAACGAATCCGTAAAGAGAAGTGGCTAACTCCCCCATAAACCGCATCTGCCCCATAAGCTAATGCAATTTTTAATTTTTCAAAATTTCCAGCAGGAGAAAGCAGTTCTGTTTTTATCAAATTAACTCTTTCTTAAATTCGATACTAACTCGTCAATATCATCGCTACTAATAATATCATTAGTATTAAGATTGCCATCAGCATGAATTGCACTTGAAGTATGTTTTGGGTCATCTATTTTTCCTTCAAAAATAGTATTTATGTAGCTCGATAGTGCTCTCATGGTATTTACCGCACGCCCTATTTTTTGACGGTGTATGTCTTGATGCTGCATTGTATCCATAATCGTCATAACTTCATCTTCTATGTCTTTAGTAATTTGTATAAGGTTTTCTGCCTCATTTTTTATATTTTTATTATCATCTAAAGCTTGAGAAAAATCTTTAACATTTGGAAATTTTTCACACAGTTTTGAAAAAAGTTTTATATTTGAATTAATGACATCATCTAATTGACTAGTACTCTTTTTTGATATTTCTATAAACTCATTAATTTCTTCAAGTTTATCAAAAACCTCTCCAGCTTTTATTTCAGAGTCTTTTATTGCATAATCGAGCTGACAAACCATTTTTTGCTCATCAGTTGGAAGTGGCCAAGTTGGTGTTTTTTTATTTTTATACATTTCTTGAAGTTCTTTATCTTCATCATTTGTTGTGTTTTCCATGTCAGAAATATCTTTTTCAATTACTTTCTCTTTAGAAGTCATCTCTTCATTAAGCACATCCATCATCAATGTATCAAGTTCTTCTTGCGTCATTAGTATCTCCTGAAAAATATATTTAGGTTTATTATATTAAAGTTTTTATATAATCTAACTTTAAAAGGACAAACAATGAGTGTAGACCTACACAATCACACAATATTATGCAAGCATGCCACTGGTACATTAGAAGAATATGTTGAAAAAGCTATAGAAAAAAATATTGATTTTTTTGGTTTTAGCGATCATGCTCCAATGAATTATGCACAAGATTATAGAATGAAATTTGAACAAATGAATCAATATGAAAAATCAATTTTGGATTTAAGAAAAGTATATCAAAATAGAATACATGTTCTATTGGGATACGAAGTCGATTTTTTAGTGGGTTTTATGGATGATAGGGTTATAAATGCTAATGTAGACTATCTTATAGGTTCTGTCCATTTCGTAAATAAATGGGGATTTGACAATCCTAAATATATAGGAGAGTATAAAAATAAAAATATAGATAAAATTTGGGAAGACTATTTTGAAGAGTTAGAAAACCTTGCTAAAAGCGGACTTTTTAATATTGTTGGACATATAGATTTAATAAAAGTTTTTAATTATTTACCAAAAAAAGATATAAAATTATTGGCACTTAAAGCTATAAAAGAGATAAAAAAAGCAAATATGGCAGTAGAGATAAATGCAGCTGGATTTAGAAAACCTATAAAAGAGGCTTATCCTAGTAAAAGTATTATGGAACTTTTAAGCGAGTATGATATACCAATAACCTTTGGTTCAGATTCACATGCACCTCATGAAGTTGGTCTTAATAAAGATAAAATACACTCTTTAGCAAGTCATTATGGATATAGTAAATGTGCTAATTTTATAAAAAAAGAGCGTTTTATGGTTGAGTTTTAATCACACAAAAGATATTTTATATTTTTATTGGGTAAAATAGAGCAATGAAATTTTAAGGGAGTTATCAATGGATAGTGTTTTTTTAGAATATCATGACCCAATGGTTGGGCTTATTGTTCTATTTTCTACTATTTTTGTAATCTCTTTTGCAAATTATTGGTGGGGAACTTATAAAAATAAGGAAGAGAAAGCAGATATAGAAAATTTTATAAAACGCTTTGAAATAGTAAGCGATGAAAATGAGTTCAAACAGCTTTTAAAAAACAGAACAATTCCATTAGAATCACTAGTGCTTTTAGCCCATGGGTATGGTAAAAGTGGAGATTTTGAAAAGACTATTGGGCTTTATCTTTTGGCACTCGATAGAGCAAAAAAGAGAGAAGAGAAAGAGTATATTTTAAGCGAACTTGGTAAAATTTACTTTAATGCTGGATTCCTTAGAAGAAGTTGTGAGGTTTTTTTGGATTCATTAAAACTGCACCCTAGAAATAAAGAGTCGTTAAAATACTTAAGTGTATGTTATGAAAAATTAAAAGAGTATAATAGAGCCATAGAGGTACTAGACTCTCTTGAAGAGTTAGGAGCAGAGGTTGAAAAACAGAGGTATTATCTAATCTCATTGTCTATTAAATATGATTACAAACTAAGCGATAAAGATAAATTAAAAAAGCTGGTAACTATGCTTAAACATGCTCCATTTATAGAGAGAAAAATTTTTGAATTTTGGCAAATAACAAAAATGAAAGTAGATTTAAAGCTTTTTAAAAAATTTGAACACAAAAAACTTTTAGATTTATTGTGGGTCGCAGATATAGAGTGGTTTGACATCTCTAAATATAAAATACCGCTACTTCAAGAGATAAGCAGTGCAAGAGGTTTAGTAAAAGAAAAATGTAAAAACTACACATATTTTGAACTTGAAGTTTTATCAAACTTGCAATCTGTAGGATACAAAAAAGTATCGCTTAACTTTGAATATATATGCAACGAATGTAAAAATAGCTTTCCATTACACTCTCATAGATGCCCAAACTGTCAAGCTATAGCATCTATAAATATAGAACCAAATATTACAAAAGAGAGCTATGAAGATAGTGTTTCATTTCAATAAAGGGTATAAATGTTAAAAAAGCTACTTGGCTTGCAAAAACGCTTGAATTACAAGTTTAAAAATCAAAACCTACTAATAGAGGCACTTACGCATAAAAGTTACAAAAAAGCTTATAACAATGAAAGGCTTGAGTTTTTAGGAGATGCTATCTTAGATTTGGTTGTAGGAGAGTATCTCTTTTTTAAGTTTACCAATATTCCAGAGGGTGATCTTTCTAAATTAAGAGCTTCTTTGGTCAATGAAAAAGGCTTAGAGAAATTAGCACGCATGTTAAAATTAGGTGAATGCATGTACCTTTCAATGGCAGAAGAGAAAAATGATGGAAGAGAAAAACCTTCACTTCTTTCAGATTCTTTTGAAGCTGTAGTTGGAGCTTTGTATCTTGAAGTAGGACTAAAAAAAGTTTATAATATTATTATTCCAATTTTAGAATCTGCTTACCCTAAAATTGATTTGGAATCAATCTTTAGAGACTATAAAACAACACTTCAAGAGCATACTCAAGCCTGTCATGGTACAACTCCAGAGTATATAACGGAGCGTTCTTTTGGTCCAGACCATCAAAAGAAATTTGAAATTTCAGTTAATATTAAAGAGAAGCAAATCTCAAAAGCATTTGGTAAAAGCAAAAAAGAGGCTCAACAAAATGCTGCAAAAATAGCATTAGAAATTATTGATAAAGGCTAAATAATGTCAAATAAATTTGGTAAAAAATTTACTTTTACAACTTTTGGAGAATCTCATGGTAGTGCCTTAGGTTGTGTTGTTGATGGTGTTCCCGCAGGGCTTAACATAGACAAAAAGTTTATTCAAAGTGAATTAAACAGAAGAAAACCAGGACAAAATGAGTTTTCGACCTCTAGAAAAGAGGACGATAAAATTGAGATATTAAGCGGAGTCTTTGAAGGACTCTCAACAGGGACTCCAATAGCACTAATCGTCTTTAATGAAGACAATAAAACTAAAGATTATGAAAATATTAAAAATATCTTTCGTCCCGGACATGCTGATTTTACTTATTTTCATAAATATGGCTTAAGAGACTACAGAGGTGGAGGAAGAAGTAGCGCAAGAGAGACTGTAATGCGCGTGGCTGTTGGGGCTATAGCCAAACTAATGTTAAATGAAATTGGTTTAAATATAAAAAGCGGTGTGTGTGAAATAGCTGGCATGAAAGCTAATAAACTAGATTTTAACTATGCTGTAAAAAGTGAAATATATGCACTTGATAAGCAAAAAGAGCAGAGTTGGAAAGATGCTATTATGGGAGCTAAAAAGTCGCATGATTCTGTTGGAGGTGTTGCACATGTAAAAGCGACAAATATACCTACTGGATTAGGTGAGCCACTTTACTATAAACTAGATGCACTTTTAGCAGAAGCCATGATGGGTATCAATGGAGTTAAAGCAGTAGAAATAGGAGAAGGGTTTAACTCTTCAAGTTTAAAAGGCTCACAAAATAATGACCAAATAAAGTCAAATGGATTTTTAACAAATCATAGCGGAGGAGTATTAGGAGGCATTAGCAACGGGGAGACAATAGATTTAAAAATATATTTTAAACCAACTCCATCAATTTTTATAGATCAAAACACAGTTGACACCTCAAATATAGAACAAAAGTGTACTCTAAAAGGAAGGCACGACCCTTGCATAGCTATTAGAGGAAGTGTGGTAGCAGAATCCATGACAGCTTTAGTATTAGCAGACATGGTTCTTTTAAATATGAGTTCAAAAATGAAAAATATAACAAAAATTTACCTCTAGAAAATTTATACTTTTTAACTATTTTATTAAACTTTAATGGTATTTTACTTATTATAGAAGTAATTTAAAATCCAAGGAGATATAATGGCAGATATGATATACCGTGTAAATATGGCTACTATGAGTTTCAAGATTGAAGATGTTCCAGCAGACTGGATGGGGCTTGGCGGTAGAGGTTTAACTTCTGTTATAGTTGCATCTGAAGTTGATCCAGAGTGTCATCCTCTTGGTCCAAACAACAAAATGGTATTTGCTCCGGGACTACTCTCAGGAACAAGTGCAGCAAACAGTGGAAGAAACTCTTTAGGTGCAAAAAGCCCTCTTACTGGTGG
This sequence comes from Sulfurospirillum sp., assembly GCA_016735235.1. GTDB lineage: Bacteria > Campylobacterota > Campylobacteria > Campylobacterales > Sulfurospirillaceae > Sulfurospirillum_A. The sequence goes on from JAERRW010000045.1 coordinate 18,452, forward strand.
AATTAAAGAGAGTAATGTTGGTGGTACTTTAGCTGGCATTATGGCTAAGCTTGGTGTTAAAGCACTTATTATTGAAGGAATCCCTGAAGATGACTCTACTTTCTATCACATACATGTTAGTAAAAACCATGTTAAAATAGAAGCTGTTCCTAATCTTGTTGGAAAAGATAACTATTTTGTATTAGATGCTATGGAAAAAAAATATAACAAAAAAGTTGCTGTTATGACTATTGCTCGCCCCGGTGAGATGAAAATGCTTGTATCAAATATCTCTGTAAGAGACCCTAAGGGCAAACTAAGAAGTTATGGTCGTGGCGGACTTGGTGCTGTTATGGGTTCAAAAAAAATAAAATGTATTACTATAGATGCTGAAAATTACAAAGAGGTAACTTATGCTAATAGTGATAAGTTTAAAGAAGCTAGTAAAATTTTTACAAAATCTTTAAAAGATAATCCTATTAGTGGTGAAGGAATGCCGGCATTTGGTACAAATGTACTAGTCAATATTATCAATGAAGCGGGTGCTTTACCTTCAAGAAACTTTAGAACTGGTAATTCTGAAAATGCAGAAAAAATATGCGGTGAAACAATGGCTGAAAATATCAAAGCTAGAAATGGTAGCACAACTCATGGTTGTCATGCAGGCTGTGTTATACAGTGTTCGCAAACTTATAATGACAAAGATGGTAACTATCTTACATCTGGATTTGAATATGAGATGATTTGGGCATTTGGTGCAAATTTAGGTATTGATAATTTAGATACAATTGCAGCAATAGATGCTTTGATGGATGACTTAGGATTAGATGCTATTGAGATGGGTGTCTGTTTAGGACTTGCTGTTGATGCTGGTATATTAAAATATGGTGATGGTGAAGAGGCATTTAGACTCATAAAAGATGAAGTACCAAACGGAACACCAATTGGGCGTATCTTAGGAGCTGGAACTGGATATCTTGGAAAACTTTATGGACTTGTAAGAGTTCCTGTTGTTAAAAACCAAAGTATACCTGCTTATGAGCCAAGAGCCATTAAAGGACAAGGTGTTACTTTTGTAACAACTCCTATGGGAGCTGACCACACAGCTGGATATGCGGTTGGTTCAAATATATTGAATGTAGGTGGCACTGTAGACCCACTTAAAAAAGATGGGCAAATTGAGCTTTCTCGTAATCTTCAAATAGCTTCTGCGGCAATAGATAGTACTGGCATGTGTCTGTTTATTGCATTCTCTGCTATTGATGATCCTGTTTGTCTTCCTGCATTAATCGACATGTTAAATGCTAGATTTGGTACAACTCTTACTGGAGATGATGTTACTAATTTAGGCAAAATGATTCTTAAAACAGAGAGAGCATTTAACATTAAAGCAGGACTAACAAGTGCTGATGACCGAATGCCCGAATTTATGAAGTATGAGACACTTCCTCCTCATAATGTAACATGGGATTTTACTAATGAAGAGATAGACGAGTTCTGGAACTTTTGATGAACCAAAGAATTAATATTACTTTAAAACTTTTTGCACAATACAGAGAAGGTAACTTCAAAGTTGAGCAAAGAGTTTGCAAAAGTGGTACAACTCCTCAAGACATCATCGATGAATTGGGGATTACTAAGCATTTACCTCTTGGTATTTTGATGGTCAATGCAAAGCATGAAAATGAGAAGTATGTTCTTCAAGAAGGTGATACACTCTCTCTTTTTCCTAAAGTTGGAGGGGGTTAATGGTTTAAAGTGAAACAAAATATAGAAGAGTTTTTAAAAAAAAGTGCTAATGACTCTTTTTTAACTATGCAAAATGAAAAAAAGATCGCCAAACTCTACAACATGTCTTTGCAAGAAGTTGAAAATATTGCATTAAAATTTGGTGTAACTCCGCTAAGATATAAAAAAAATCAATCAACAATTAGCATAGAAAACCAATTGAAGCTTTTAAATGCACATGTATCTATAATAGGTTGTGGTGGCTTAGGTGGACATGTTGGAGAGATTCTTACTCGCATTGGTGTAGGTAATTTAAAACTTTTTGATTTTGATATATTTGAAGAACACAATTTAAATAGACAAAACTTTTCAAACTACAACACCATAGGAAGAGAGAAAACATTAGTAACAAAAGAGGCTTTAGAGCTTATTAATCCAGCTGTACATGTAGAGGCTTTTGTGCAAAAATTTAACCCTTTAAAAGATATGGATATGATTAAAAATAGTGATGTAGTTGTAGATGCACTAGATAATCCTAAAACTAAACTCTTACTAGCATCTACATGTAAAAAGAGAAATATAGCTTTTGTTCATGGTGCAATAGCTGGCATGGTTGGGCAATTTAGCACTTGCAATACACTAGAAAACCTATACAGAAATGGCAACTTTGGCATAGAGGGAAGTGTTGGAAACCCATCTTTTTCTGTTAGTTTCGCAGCTTCTATTCAGAGTGCAGAAACAATTAAAACTATCTTAAAAATAGGCAAAACTCTAAAAAATAGCATACTTATAACAAACTTGCTAGAGAATGAGTTTATAATTTTATAGTACTC
>JAERRW010000086.1 GCA_016735235.1 Sulfurospirillum sp.
TTATATTTTGTCTCTATTATTGCTACATCTTTGCTATTTATTAAAACCATGTCGAACTCATCTTCAATGCCAAATCTTCTTCTTGTTATATTTTTATCTGTAAAATCATAATCAATGTCATTTAGTTTTGGATTAGCCGATATTGAGTTATAAAAAAATTCTTCTGCTATATATTCTGGGTCGTTCGATACATCTCCAATTAGTTCTCCTAGTTCATCAAGTCTTTTTTCTGCTTCAGCATCTCTTTTATCTTTTTCAATTTGTCTTTTAGCATGTCTTTTGTCTTCTTTGGCTTGTCTTTTGTCATATCTTTCATCTGATGCTTTTTGAGATATTTTCAAATCTAAAATTGCATTTGCTAAATCTTCTTTTGTAACCATTATTTACTCTTTAAATTTGGTATTTATTTAATTGTATCTAAAATGCAACAATATTTCAATTTTTCAAATATAAAAATTATAAATTGATAATATTTTAGTTACTAAACAAAGTATTTTATACAAGACAAACAACTATATATCGATTCAAAACACTCTATTTAGTATAAACAAAAAGCACTTCAAACTCTAAATAAGTGAGAGGGTAGTTTTTTATAATTTTTTTAGTTTGGGCTACTGTTAATCTTCTCTCTCCTCCACTTATACCACTCTTTTTTATGTATCTAAACATTGACATGTTGTCATTAAATTCAAGTCTATATCTTTTTGTTTCATGAGTTATGTTGAAATATTTTTTTGTAATTTTTAGTAATTCTTTCTTATCTGGTAAAAAAATTTCAAGTCCGCTTATATTGTATATATCTTTAAAAGTATTACATGTAAAAATTGCAAATGCAATGTTTTGAGTCAAAAGTGATGTAAATTTTATAAGTTTTTCTATATCATCTGCCCACTGTAAAGCTGACGATGAAATTACCAAATCAAAAGGAGCTTTATTTAAAATATCTTTTTGAAAGATTTTATCTTCAAAATTACTATTTAGTACCGAAATTGCAAGGCTTTTAGGGTGTTTTTCACACATGCCATATGCACTGTCTACTCCTATAAACTTAGTGTACTTCCAGTCTATTTTTCTATTTATGTCTCCTGTTCCACAGCCTAAATCTAGAATCTTTTTAGGACTTGAGGTAACTTTAGAGAGCAAATATGTAGATACTCGTTTTTGAATATTGCTATTTGCATCATAGCTATCTGCTTGTTTTGAAAACTCTTTGATATGTTTCATAAAAACCCAATTATGTTTATCTAATATTTTATTTAAATATTTTAGATATAATATAGGATTATACTAAAAAATTACTAAAAGGATATTTAGAATGACTGGAATTTTATTGATTTCGCAATTTATTTTAACTGCTGTTTTAACTATTGCTGTACTATTACAAAAAAGCTCGTCTATAGGCTTAGGTGCTTATAGTGGTAGCAATGAATCACTATTTGGGGCAAAAGGGCCCGCTGGATTTATGGCTAAATTTACATTTGTAATGGGTCTTGTTTTTGTGGCAAACACTTTAACTTTGGGGTATTATTACAACCAAGAGCAAAATGCATCTATAGCAGAAGAGATTAAAATAGAAAAAAATGCAGTTCCCCTAGCTGGTGAGCCTTTAGAAGTTCCATCTGCTCCAAAAACTGATTGATTGGTCAAAAATGAAAACTATTCTAATATCATCTCTTATCGCAATAACATTATGGGCTGATGCTCATATATTTATCTACCATAGATTTGGCGATGATAGATACCCAGCTACAAATACAACTATTGAAGAGCTTAGAAGAGAGTTTGAATACTTTAAGGAAAATGATTATAAAGTAATTCCTCTCAATCAACTAATATCTGCACTAAAAAATAAAGAAAATATACCAAATAATTGGGTTGTTTTAACTATAGACGATAATTACAAAAGTTTTTATACAAATGCTTTTGAGATTTTCAAAGAGTATAACTACCCTTTCTCTATTTTTGTTTATGTAGAAGCTACAGAAAAAAATTATCCAGACTATTTAACATGGGAACAACTCAAGGAGATAAAAGAGTATGGCAGTATTGAGTTTCACTCATATGCTCACAATCATATGACCGAGGTAAGTGATGAAGATCTAAAAAAAGATTTTGAAAAAGGTTTAGAAATTTTAAAAAAAGAGTTAAATGTTGTACCAAAAGCTTTTAGCTACCCTTATGGTGAGTACAATTTAAGAGTTCAAAAAATTGCAAAATCTTATGGTTTTGATGCTATAATCAATCAAAACATGGGTGCAGTATCTGACTTTAGTAATCTTTATGATTTAGATAGAACTGCTCTTGTAGGCAAAACTGATTTAAAATTATATTTAAGATATAAAGCACTAAAAGCAGACTGGAAAGAGCCTGTATATTTTCCTAAAGATGGACTCTTAAAATCAATACATGTAACAACTGATGAAGAAGCGCAAAATGGCGGGGTTTACATAACTGGTCACGGTTGGCAACAAGCAAAACTAAAAGATGGTGATTTTGAGTTTAAAGTAGATAAAAAATTAATAAGCAAAAGATCTCGAATAGTCATAAGTGTAGGAAATAAAATATCGACTAAATTACTAATAAAGGACAAACATGAAGCTAAAAGAGATCTACCTTGATCAGCAAGAGCATATAGAAAAAACTCTAAACTCCCTAAAAAAAGATTTTATCACAATAAGAAGTGGTGCTGTAGCGGCCTCAATTTTAGACAATATTAAAGTTGACTATTATGGAACACTAACTTCACTAAATCAAGTAGCTACAGTTATAGTAAGTGATGCTACAACTATCAATATATCTCCTTGGGAGAAAAATATTTTAAAATATATTGAGCGAGCTATATTGGAAGCAAACATAGGAGTTAATCCTAACAATAATGGAGAGTCAATACAGTTATATTTTCCACCTATGACGAGCGAGCAAAGAACAGAAAATGCAAAACAAGCAAAAGTTATGGGAGATAAGTCAAAAATATCTATAAGAAATATTAGAAAAGATGCTAATGATAAAATTAAAAAACTAGAAAAAACAAAAGAGATAACAGAAGATGAGTCAAAAAAAGCTCATAATGAAGTGCAAAAAATAACCGATACTGCCGTTAGCGATATTGAAGTTCTAGTAAAAACTAAAGAGTCGGAATTGTTAAAAATTTAATGATAAATTTAGAAAAAATATATATAGATTCAAAGGCATATCTAAAAGGTCATTTTCTTTTGAGTAGTGGAAAACACTCAGAATACTACCTACAATCAGCAAAAGTTCTAGAAAATCCAAAAACTGCAGAATTATTAGCTTTTAATTTAGCTAAAATGATAAAAAAAAGTGGCATACATGTAGAGACTGTCTGTTCTCCAGCACTAGGAGGTCTTCTTGCTGGATATGAGTTAGCTCGCTCTCTTGGTGTAAGATTTATATTTGCAGAGCGTGTTAAAAATATCATGACTATAAAGCGTGGTTTTGAAATTAAAAAAAATGAAAAAATATTGATGTGTGAAGATATTATAACAACAGGTGGTTCTGTGCTAGAAGCTGCTAGTCAAGTTGAAAAACAAGGTGGAAAAATAGTAGCATTTGCTGCTCTTGCAAATCGTGGTTTTTGTAAAAGAGAGGGTGGCAATAATGAAATAAATCACACATGTAAACTTCCAAAGAATATTCCATTTTTTGCTCTTGGTGATTTTGAATTTGATGTTTACGATAAAGAAAACTGTCCTTTATGCTTAAATGGGAGCAAAGCCTTCAAGCATGGAAGTAGAGAGAATTAAATACAATGGCTAGATGGAGAAACATAAAACAGGGTAAAACTCCTCGTAAAAATATAGAAAATTCCAATTTCACTATATCGTACCCAATTAACAGAATCAAAGCTTTCATAACAGATACTTTTATGATACTCATGCCTCTTTTATATATAGTTTTCTACTTGGTGATGGGGTCTCGTGAAGAATTTTCAGAGGAGATGCTCACAGGGTGGATATATATATTTGTTCCTCACTTTTGTATTGTTTTGAGTTTTTGGTTTTTTAAATCACAAACTCCCGGATATAAAGCATACAGTATAAAACTTGTAAGTAGCGACTTAAGTCGTCCAAGCATTTTTCAACTAATAGTTAGATACTTTGCATTTATATTATCTACATCTCTTATTGTCGGTCTTTTTTTAGCACTTCTAAGAAAAGATAAAAAAACCCTTCATGACCTTATATCAGGAACTATGTTAATACAGATTAAAGATTAATTACATTGATTTTCTTTAAAATTTCTTTTTTCTTTTTTTCATACTTTTGCTTGACTGCTATATATGTTATATTTATGCCAAAAATGTTACAGATGGTTGGCTACAACACTACTCAAATAGGAGTAGTTTTTGCTCTTGCCCCTTTAATGCGTTTTATCGTGCCATTTCTTTTTTTAAAACATATTAAACTAACAAAAAAAGTTTTTCATCTTGCACTAATATTGATACTCTTTAGCAGTATACTTTTTTTCTTTACAATAGATAACTTTTATCTTTTTATGATTCCTAACCTCATAATTGGTGGTTCTATGGGTCTTGTTTTGCCATATATTGAGACTTATGCGATGGAGTCCCTTGGTAAAAAAAGATTTGGAAAATCAAGACTATATGGTTCGCTTGGTTTTATGGCTTTAGGAATTGTTTTAGCAAGAGTGTTAAATAGTTATATTATCGGTCTTAATTTCTATCTTGTTTTTGCTATTACTATGCTTATTTTCGGACTTGCTATCACTTATAACAATAGAGATTTTATACATAAAACAAAAAAAGAGGGTAGTGAAAAATTTGAACTAAAAAAAGTAGCTTTTTTATGGATAAGTCTCTTTTTTATGCAAATCAGTTTTGGAGGATTCTACAATTTTTTTACTATTTACGAAACACAACGAGGCATAAGTTTAGAAATGGTGAGTTATTTGTGGGCATTTGGAGTTATCTGTGAAATGATTTTTTTCTACTTTCAAGCACCGCTTTTAAAATTAAATCTACTAAAAATATTAAAATTCTCAGTATTTATTACCATGATAAGATGGTTTCTACTCTTTTTATTTCCAGAATCATTAGCAATATCTTTTATATCACAATCTTTACATGCAATCTCTTTTGCACTACATCATACAGTTGCTATAAGCTATCTTTACACTGTCTATCAAAACAGAAAACTTGCAATTCAGTTTTATTATGGGTTCTCTTTTGGTTTAGGAGGGTTCATGGGATCTCTTTGTGCAGGTTATTTTTATGGAGATTATCTATTTCTTTATGCTACTTCAATGGCATTTATCTCTTTTATATTTTTATTTAAAGTTCCTTCAGTAAAATAAATGCCTTCTTTTGTAACTATGCCTTTTTTTTCTTAGTTGTTCTTTTTCTTTTTGTAGCATCTAGCTCACGCTTTCTTACCCGAACACTAACTGGTGTAACTTCAAGCAACTCATCATTTTCTATCCACTCCAATGCAAGCTCTAAAGTCATTTTACGAGGAGGAATTAGCTTAATAGCCTCATCGGCTCCGCTACTTCTTACATTGCTTAACTGTTTACCTTTAATTGGGTTTACATCTAAATCATTTGGTCGAGCATGTTCTCCTAAAATCATACCGACATAAACTTTTGTCTGAGGCTCAATAAAAAGTGCTCCTCTATCTTGCAGGTTAAATAGTGAATAACCCAAGGCAATTCCATTCTCCATAGAGACTAATGCTCCATTTTTACGATCTTCTACGCCTCCGCTATGAGGACGAAAATCTAAAAATGAGTGATTCATAACACCTTCACCTTTTGTGTCAGTCAAAAATTGTCCACGAAAACCTATAAGCCCACGAGCTGGAATTTCAAACTCTATTCTTGTTTGTCCATCACCTGTAGGGTTCATAGTTGTCATTTGTGCTTTTTTCTTTCCAAGTTTTTCTATGACTGTGCCTGTAAATTCATCTGGAACATCAACCACTAAATGCTCATAAGGTTCTAGTTTAACACCATCTTCTTCTTTAATAATCACTTCTGGACGACCAAGACTAAACTCAAAACCCTCACGCCTCATGTTTTCAGCAAGAATTGTAATTTGAAGTTCCCCACGCCCACTAACCTTAAATTGACTCTCGCCTCTGTTTTCATACCTCATGGCGATATTTGTTTTCATCTCGCTTTCAAGTCTCTCATTGAGCTTATTTGAGGTTACATATTTTCCTTCAAGTCCTGCAAATGGAGAATCATTTACCGCAAATACAACACTAAGCGTTGGCTCTTCTATGTGTAACGGATCAAGAGGCATCGGATTGCTTGGATCAACAACACTATCTCCAACATCAAGTGTTTCAAATCCTGCAATTGCTATAATGTCCCCACTTACGGCTTCATCAATATCGACTCTCTCAAGTCCTTTAAAGCCAATTAGTTTTGAAATACGACCCTTTAACTGTTCACCATCGGCTTTTGCTAACATAACATTTTGGTTCTTTTTTACAACCCCATTAAAAATTCTTGCAATTCCAATTTTTCCAACATAGTTATCGTAATCAAGTGTAAAAACTTGAAGTTGAAGTGGATTGTCAACTAAACCCGTTGGGCTTGGAACATGTTTTAAAATAGTATCAAAAAGAGGAATTAAATTCTCATTTTTATCTTTCATCTCATACTTAGCATAACCATCACGAGCAGCCGCATAAACTATAGGAAATTCTAACTGCTTTTCATTTGCATCAAGAGCTATAAAAAGATCAAAAAGCTCATCTATGACACGCTCAGGATCCGAAGAATCTTTGTCTATTTTGTTTATCACAATAATTGGGCAAAGTCCAAGTGAAAGTGCTTTTTTCACAACAAACTTAGTTTGAGGCATAACTCCTTCATAAGCATCCACAAGAAGTAAAACGCCATCTACCATCTTTAAAACACGCTCAACTTCACCGCCAAAATCTGCATGACCGGGAGTATCAATAATATTTATTTTTGTATCTTTGTAGTGAATTGCTGTATTTTTAGAGAGAATTGTAATTCCTCTTTCCCTCTCTAAATCATTGCTATCCATCATTCTCTCTTGAGTTTTAACATGTGCATCAAATGTTCCAGATTGTTTCAATAGCTCATCAACAAGAGTTGTTTTACCATGATCAACATGTGCAATAACTGCAATATTTCTAAAATTCATATCCATTTTTAATCTCCTTTTTAGTGGCAAAGCTCACTAAATCTATGCTAATTGTCAATAATTATTCGTGAAAATCTATTTAAGTTAATTAAGCCAATTATTATATCTAAAAAATCTTAAAACAACTATACATGAATTGGTGGAATGAATTTTGCTTTACTATTAAAACAACAAAGAAGAGGTAAAAATGAAAGAGATGTTTTCATTATCGACTAGCATTGATACAATAAAATTAAAACCAGCTTTTGTAGACTCTAAAGAGACTATCGCTGATCATAACAAAAAATCTTCCAATAAAGACTTTTTCTCTATTATGATTGCTCAAACAAAAGAGGCCGAATTAGCCACTAAAGAGAGTAAGCCCAGCTTAAGTATTAATGAAGATATTTTAAAAGAGTTAGATGCTAAAAGTGAACAAAAATCTTTTGACAATCATCTTTTAGATGATCTACTAAAAGTTATCTCTTTAATAAAAAATCCAGACTTTAAGACTTCATCTTTTCCCTCGCTTTCAAAAAGATTTGAAAAATTTGCAAATAGTGAAGTTGCCTTAAAAGAGTTAAAAAGCATAAGCAACATTACAGACCTTTTGAAATTATCAAAAAAATATGATTTAGGGCTAGAAAAAATATCTGTAAAAAAACTAGACTTAGAGACTCTAAAAAATGAGTTTCCTGTATTAGCTAAAAAAGAGTTTTTTACACTGCCAAAAGCAGAACACAACATAATAGAGAAAAAAAATTTACTAGAACCTAAAAAAGAGCCTGAAATTAAACCAACTCTTTTAACTATAAACAGTATTGAAAAACCAACACAAGAGATAAAAAAAGAGCCTACACTGCTTGAGAAGATTATGGACAGTTCTAAAGAGATAAAAAAAGAGCCTGTTCTAGCACAAGACAAAGCTAGCGATAAAATTGTAGAGAATAAAAAAGAGCCTACACTATTTGAGAAGATTATGAGTAGTTCTAAAGAGGAGAAAAAAGAACATGTAACACATGTAAATCAAGATAAAACTAACGATAAAATTGTAGATAATAAAAAAGAACATGTCGTGCATGTAAATCAAGATAAAACTAACGATAAAATTGTAGATAATAAAAAAGAACATGTAACACATGTAGTTCAAGATAAAACTAACAGTAAAATTGTAGAGAATAAAAAAGTGCCTACACTGCTTGAGAAGATTATGAGTGGTTCTAAAGAGGAGATAAAAACTGCACAAATAGTCCAAAAAGAGGCGTCTAAAATAGTGACTAAAGAGGAACACCAAGAGATCAAATCAAAAGCACTCAAAGATGAGTTACATGCAAAAATAGACAATGAGACAAAAACACCAAAACACACCATGACAGATGAGAAAAAAATAGAGCCACATGTAGCAAAAAAAGGCATGATAGAAAGCATTCTGAAAAATATAAAAACAGATAAATCGGCACAATCTTTTAAGACAACATTAATTCAAGAAAATTTAAAAACTGACATTAAAACAGATGAAAATAGTGAAACAAAAACAGAAACAACACAAAATAGAGTCGATTTAAAATCACAAATAAAAATTGACACTTTAGCATCAAAGCAGTTAAACCCTATGAAAGATACTCTCAATAGCTTTGCGGCTGATTTTAAAGAGAAATTAGAAAATTACAAACCTCCTTTTATGAAAATGCAACTCGCTCTTAACCCCAAAGGTCTGGGCGAAGTAGATGTAGTGATATTAAATAGAGGAAAAAATTTGCATGTAAATATATCATCAAACACAAATACCATGATGGTATTTACACAAAACCAAATGGAGTTTAAAAACTCTCTTATAAATATGGGGTTTACAAATTTAGATATGAACTTTTCGGACCAAAAAGAGAATAAAGAACAGCATCAAAACAGTAGGACATCAAAAGAGTTTGATGAAGATCTTGAAGATGAAAACATAGAAGAAGAGACGACAAGCATAGAGTTAGTTGTTCCACAATATATATAAGGATAAAGCATGCCAATTAACGCAGTAACACAAGATATAAGCAGTAGTAGTGGCAGTAGAACTATAGCCGAAAACCCCGGTGGTATTTTAGGTAAAGATGATTTTTTAAAACTTCTTTTAGTAGAGATGCAACATCAAGATCCAACCGAGCCTATGGATAGTGATAAAATACTTTCACAAACCTCTCAATTAGCAACATTAGAATCTGCACACAACACAAATGCTGCTATGGAAGAGTTAATAAAGACAATAAATAACTCAATGGATGTGGGTGCACTCTCAGCTATTGGCAAAATGGCAAGTCTTGGCTCAAATGCTGTTACTCTTCAACAAAGCGGTTCTGCTAAATTTGAAATATATTTTCAAGAAGAGATTAAAGATGGAAGTCTAACTATAACCGATAGAGATGGAAATGTAGTAAGAGAAATATTATTCAATACAGAAGATGTCGATGGCGGTGATGGCGAAGATGGCGAAGATGGCGAAGATGGTGGTGATGGCGAAGATGGTGGTGATGGCGGTGATGGCGAAGATGGTGGTGATGGCAAAAATGGTGGTGGCGAAAATGGTGTTATTGGAAAAGAAGGTGTTTTGGCATTTGAATGGGATGGTTATGATAATGATGGAAACAAACTTCCAGCTGGATACTATAGCGTTACATCAGATTATATTGATGTAAATGATGAGCAGCAACAAACTCAATTTGGTATTTACCCTATAGAGTCGGTAAGGTATGAGAACGGCACAGCATTTATGAAGCTAGGATCCTCTTATGTTCCTATGGAATATATTGTTGAGTATTTTTAAGGAGATATTGTGAACTCATCATTTTATAATGGAATAAGTGGAACAGTAACTCAACAGTTTGGTATAAATGTTTGGGCAAATAACATAGCAAATGTAAACACTGTTGGTTACAAAGGAAATATTCCAGAATTTTCAACACTCTTTGCAAGTAAAGTAGCAGACCTTAACGGCCCTACAACAAATAGCTTAGGGTATGGTAGTCGCCCAAGTGGAACTGCAAAAGACATGTCTCAAGGAACTTTTCAATCAAGTGATAATGTTTTTGATTTGTCTCTTGGTGCAGAAGGCTGGTTTGGTGTTCAAAGCAATAATGAAACTCTATATACAAGAGCTGGGGCATTTTCTGTAGATGGAAATGGCTACATGGTTGATGCAAATGGAAATTATCTTTTAGGTACTTTAGGGGGAAACATAACACCAACAGAGCTACCAACAGAAATAATGGAACAGTTTGGAATCTATTACGGTAAAGACACAAACGAACTTGGAAGTGCAAATAAAATTTCAAATATAACAGACATTCCTTTAGGTTCTGTAGATGGACAAACAAGAATCAATCTTCCTGATATTTTATACTATCCGCCCGAAGCAACAACAAAAGTCTCGTACTCTGGAAATTTCGATTCGTCAATAGCTATAGATTCAACACAAACAAGCTTAAATGATGCCGATATAGCTACTTCTATAAATATGGCAAACCAAACTATATCTATTAAAGGCACTATCTCAAATACTTCTGGCATAAAAGACCCCAAAGAGTCTGATGTGGTGCTAATAACAATTACAGATGCAAACGGTGAAACTGTTGAAGTATCGTCATCTTTAGATGCAAACTTAAACTGGGTAGTTACCGATGAAGATATAAGCTCATTAGATACATCAAGCTCTCTAGCAACAACTGCAAAACTTGTAACAACTGAAGAGACTGCAAATGTAGAGCATTTTAGTTCTACTATTATCTCGCCGACAGGTGAGAAAGATATTTTAGATATGACTTACACAAAAAGAGTTCCTCAATTAACACCAGAGGCATCTTGGGATGGCGTTATACAAATTTTGTCATTTCATGAGAAGTATGATTCTAGTAAAACATATGACCCAAATTTATATAAAGTCGACAAAGAGAGTGGAGATGTTTATAAAATAAAAGATAAAAAAGACGCCTTTATAGAGTTTGGAGAGAGTGGGGAGATTTTAAATTTAACAATGCCGACAATGTCAAATGGTGGAACACCGCTAGATATAGATGCAGGAGAACCAAATTCATTTAACGGTTTTATATCTAATGAAAGTGTAGATAGACCTACTAGCCAATCACATGATGGCTATAATGCTGGATTTTTAAAAGATTATGGAATGGATCAAAGAGGAAATATTATAGCAGAGTTTGACAATGGAAAAAGTGTTCCTATTGCAAAAGTTGCAGTTTATCATTTTCAAAACGATCAAGGTTTAGTAGCTGTAGGTGGAACCTCGTTTAGAGGTTCTCCAAATAGTGGAAATCCTATATTTTATACTGATGAAAATGGAAATGCCGTGCAAGGCACACAAGTTTTTTCAAATAGATTAGAAAATGGTAATGTAGACTTATCGATGGCATTAACAGAGTTAATAGTAATGCAAAAAGCGTTTGATGCTAATGCACAAAGCATAACAACAAGTGATGAGATGATTAAAAATGCACTCAATATGAAAAGATAGGAATTAATTGCGATAGACCGTAAATTAAACTGTTTTCACAGAAAGTTAAGTTCTATTGAATATTTAAATAAGTACAATTTAGAGATGAATTATTCTGTTTAAGCTTGGTTGGTTTAAGGGGAGGGCTACAATGACAGCAAGAATAAATAGTGTATATGCTCAAAAGTATCAACCATTTATAAAATGGGTTGGTGGTAAAAGAGGATTATTAAAACAGTTATTACCACTATTTCCAAAAGAATTTAAAAATTATCATGAGCCATTTTTAGGTGGTGGTGCTGTATTTTTTGAATTATATTCACTTGGTTATCTCAAAGATAAAAAAATATACCTTTCAGATATAAATTCTGAACTTATAAATACATACAATGTAGTTAAAAATAATCCTATTGATTTAATCTCAAATTTAGAAATATATAAAGAAAAACACTCTAAAGATTTTTATTATGAAACAAGAGCATTAGACCGTGAAGATGGATTTTTAACAATAAGTGAACTTGAAAGAGCGACAAGATTTATTTATCTAAATAAAACTTGTTTCAATGGATTATATAGAGTAAATAAAAAAGGCTATTTTAATACACCCATTGGAAGTTATAAAAATCCAAATATAGCCGATGAAGATACAATTTTTAGTGCAAGTAGTGCATTACAGAATGCTATAATCACAAATCAATCTTTTGTAAAAGCTAGAGAAGTCTCAAATGAAGATGATCTAGTTTATTTTGATCCACCATATTATCCGTTAAATGCGACTTCTAGTTTTACTGCTTATGATTCTAATTGTTTTTTAGAAGATGCACAATTTGAACTTTTCGAAGTATTTGATACATTGTCTGATGATAAAGTAAAAGTATTACATAGTAATTCTGATACCGATTTTATAAAAGATTTATATAAAAAACACAATATTAACTTAGTAACAGCGAATAGATTTATTAATAGCAAAAGTAGTGGTCGTGGAAAAATTAATGAAGTTTTAATTAAAAATTTTGGAGTATAAATGAATAATTTAACAGTAGGTAATTGTATAAAAATAAAACAAAATGATTTAAATCTTTATGTATTTAAATTAACAGCTGAAGAGATACATAATAATTTTGTTGTATCAAGAAGATGCATTGATAAAGAAGAAGGTTATCAAAGAATTTTAAAAGATTCAAAAGTTAAGAATATATCTAACTATTTAAATGGAAAGAATGATGAAGATTATCCTTCAATCTTGCCAAATAGTATATTAATAGCTCTTGATAAAATAAAGTATGATGAAAAAACAGATTCTCTAACTATTTTTAATAATGAAGAAGATTATAAAGGTTTAATAATAGATGGTCAGCATAGGAGTGAAGGAGCTTATTTAAACAATAGTTCTTTCCCTTTAATTGTAATTGGAGTTGAAGGGTTAGAACCAAAGTATCAAGCAAGATTATTCATAACAGTAAATGATACACAAACAGCATTACCTAAATCACTATATAGAGATTTATTTAGTTTAATCTCAGATGAAGAAATAGATGAAAGTTTATTAAATGGTGAAGATCTAGAAGTTGATATTAAAGCTACTGAAATTGCAAAAGAACTAAACTCTGATAAAGAATCATCTTTATACCAAATTATTGATTTAACAGGAGAAAGACAAGTAGGACATGTTAGTTTAATGGAGTTTATTAGAAATGTCAAACCATATATAAATTATGATAACGGTAAATTTAAAGAATTTTCATATCGGCAACAAGTAAAAATTATTGATAATTATTTTCAAGCAATTTATAATACTTATAAAGAAGAGTGGAATAAAGATAAAAAACCACTCTTTAAAACAACTATATTTGGCGGACTATTTAAAAGTTTAGACGATATCTGGGATATTGTTACTAGAGAAGAAAGTAATTTTAAAGTAGATAAAATTAAAAATGTATTAAAAAAGGCAAGTATCGATAGCTTAGAGGCACTGGCATTAAATATGGGTGGAGGATTTAAGGCACAGGATAATTATCATAAAAAGTTTATAAAACTGTTAAAAGATCAATTAAAAAAGGAAGGTCAAGTATCTATCGAGTTGTAAATATGATTTTTAACGATATTGTTAATGAATTCCAAAATTATTCATATAATGATGCAGCATCAATTTCTGAATATTTAAAAAGTTTAAATGATAGTGGTTCTTTAGATTCAGAAGATTTAAGAATTAGAGAATTTTTATTACCTGAAGTAATAATATTACTGAATAAAAGTATTTTAAATAGATTTTCAACAGATGTATTATTTCAAAATAACTATTGGAGTTGGGGAATAGTTACACTTTATTATTCTAATTTTTTCTTATCCCAAGCACTAAATAGGCTCAAAGGAGATTTTTTCACTTTTATACCTTCATACGGGAGGGGACAAGGGAGAAGAAATATTAAATTAGATACTGATGGTAAATATAAGTTACTTTCTATTAGTAATGCATATAAAGATTCACATGGTGGTGAATTAAAAAAAATAAAAGAAAATTATTCATTTTTACTTTTGGACAGTACACAAAATAATAATTTTTTAAGAGCAATAAGTAATATTAATGAATCTCAAATACGAAATAAGGTTAATTATCAATTAACACATTTTAAAGAATTATCTTTAAAAAAATTTTATAATAATATAAGTTTGGAAGAATGTAAATTTGAATAATTCTCTTTTATTTTTTTTAATTC
>JAERRW010000067.1 GCA_016735235.1 Sulfurospirillum sp.
GGACAAGTTCTTGATTCAGGAGACACTAATCATACTCTTGTTAGTGCTATTAATGAAAAATCTAACTTAACAGGAGTTAAAGCAGCCTTATCGCCTGATGGCACAATGACTCTTACTAGTGATGGAAGAGCTATGAAACTTGAAGGCTTTACAACTCCAACTGGTATTAATGACGGCACTATTACTGGCTCACTTAACTTTTCTAAAAGCGGGTTAGGGGTTATGGAGATAGAGAGTTCGCATTATAGTGATGCAACATTAACAAATAATGCCTTAGTTGGTGCGGGTACTAATGGTGTGTCTAGTCTTACAGGCATTGTTCAAACTCATAATCTTAATGATATAATGTATGGTCAAAAAGATAGTAATGGTGATGGCAAAATTGACAAGAATGATGCTGTGGGTCTTCTTATGACTTTAGAAGGTGCTATGCTTGCTATGGATTTAGCAGAGACTGCCGTTGGTCAACTAAATACTATTCGTGCGGACTTAGGTTCTGCTCAAAACCAATTAATAGTTACAATAAACAACATATCTGTTACTCAAGTAAATATTAAAGCCGCAGAATCAAATATTCGTGATGTTGATTTTGCTGCAGAATCGGCTTCTTTCTCTAAGTATAATATCTTAGCACAATCAGGAAGTTATGCTATGAGTCAAGCAAATGCTGTTCAACAAAATGTTTTAAAATTGTTGCAATAGTTATAATTTTTAAAAGGCCTTATATTGAAAACAATTTATGAGAATAATTTAGATGTATTAAAAAAATATAATGAAAAATTATATAAACAACTTCTCAATATAAAAGAAAATAGTAGATATGAGGTCTTTCAAGGCAAAAAAGCAAATGATATTAACATATTGGATACTCAAAAAAGTATAAGATTTTATGATAATCCATTAAAAGAGATGAAAAAGAAAATAGAGTATTTTAAAAAATTTTCAGAATATGATTTTTTATATCTATTTGGAGTTGCAAATGGTGTAGTGATAAAAAAAATTTTAGAAAACAAGAAACATCAGCAAATTGTTGTTATTGAGCCTAATATTGAATTAGTATATATAGCATTAAATTTATCTGATTTTTCTAAAGATATAATAAGTAAAAGATTAATAATAATTCTAGAAAAAGATATGATTTTCTCTGAAGCTATTAGTCTATTTTCTTATAAAAATGCAAAACTATATGCAAGAGTCTTTAAAGTGCGTTCAATTCATGACTATTATGGACATGTATATTCAGAAAAAATGGTTAAAACAAATAAGTTTCTTCTAAAAGCATTAGAGTATTGTATAGAAATTGTGGGCAATAGCACTATTGACCAAATTATAGGGCTAAAACAACATTTAGCAAATACTCCTTTAATGTTAAAAGGGCCTAAATTCTCCTCTTTAAAAACAAAAAAAAATACAGATATTGCTATTATAGTTTCAACAGGCCCCAGCTTGCATAAGCAGTTAGATTTATTAAAAGAGATAAAAGATTATGTAACTATTATAAGTGTGGATGCAAGCATGCCTATTTTAGAAAAACATAATATAAAACCAGATTTTGTAGTCTCAATGGAGAGAGTTGAGATGACAAGTATATTTTATAAAAAAACTTCTAAAGAGTTTCAAAAAGATATAAATTTCATAAGTGTATCATTACAACATAAAAGTATTTTTAAAGCAATAAATAATGGAACTACAGTGCTTGTTATGAGACCTTTTCATTACAATGCTTATTTTCAACTTGATGATTATGGTTATATTTGTGCTGGTATGGGTTGTGCAAACATGGCACATGAGTTAACTGTATACATGGGTTTTAAACATGCGGTTTTTATAGGACAAGATCTAGCATACGGGAAAGATGGCTCAAGCCATAGTAAAAATCATGTTTTAGGTGAAAATTGTATAAAAGAGGATAAAACAAAATTAAATACTTCAATAAATAATAGTGGCATTGAATTTGAGGCATATGGAGGCAAAGGTACAGTTAAAAGCACATATCCTTGGAAGTTATTTATGAGTGGGCTGGTAAATAGTATTGGGGAATCACGAGAGATCATGACATGCATTAATGCAACAGAAGGTGGTGCCCGAATAAGTGGCACAATTGAGATGCCATTTAAAGATGTTATAAAAAAATACATTGATAAAAAAGTAAAAAAAAGTAAAATTGTATTAAAAAATACAGATAAAAATGAGTTAAATAAATTAAAAATAGCATGTGATGAAAGAGTAAAAAAACTCATTAAAGAGGGTGAATCTTTAAAAGAGAAAGTAGAAGAAGCCTTTATATTTATATCAAAAAAATTAGAAAAAATAGAGAATAAAGAGTTAAAAGATGTAATAAAAGCATTTAGCACAAAAGAGACGATAACTATGCTTAACATGGTAAATAACACAAGAAATGAACTATCTTCAAATAAAACTTTTAATGATTTCTATCATGACATTCTCCAGTCTGTACTTGTGCATTATGAGTTAGAGTTATCTGAAATAAAAGTGTCTAAAGTTACTTCCAGTAAAGACAATCAGTTAAAAGCAATAAAATGGATAAATACTCATAGAGTATGGATGTTTGATTTAGCCGGTGGCATATGGAATATCTTAGATGTATTGAAAAATGATTATATTATGAGTGAAGAGAGTGTAGATAAAACTACATAAATATATCTTTATAACTCTAAATAAGTTTCATCAATAAGCTAAAAAACTGTTTTTGTGTAGTGTGATAATTTTAAAATTATATTAAACCTACATTAAGTCTCCTTTTTAAACAATTAAGATAAGATATATTAAATTATTACGAAAGGAATTAAGAATGACAGTTAAGCAAAGCAGAAGAGACTTTCTTGGCATGGCATTTAGTGGTGTGGCTGCTGTTGGTGGTGTTATATCATTAGGAGCTATGAAACGAACTTGGGATCCCCTTCCAAGTGTAGAAGCCGCTGGATTTACCATCGCCGATCTCTCGCCACTACAAAACGGGGAGTTAATGACAACCCAATGGAGAGGTAAACCAATTTTTATCTTAAAAAAATCAGCATCGATAAAAAAAAATGAGAGTAGAGATGTAGTCGTGGACGATGCAAGCTATACCGTTATCATTGCATTATGTACACACTTAGGCTGTATTCCAACATGGGCGCCATCTTCACAACAATTTAAATGTGCATGTCATGGTGGTGAATTTGATGCGAGTGGTATAAACACTTTTGGTCCTCCTCCTAGTCCTATGGTGATACCCCCTTTTAAAATAGATGGTATGAGACTTGTTTTAGGCGAAGAGGGTCCTGAATATAAAAAACTTGTAGCTAAAGGGTAAGGGTAAAATATGGCAGAAATAACAAAAGCTAATGGTATTGGTGATTGGTTTGACCAGCGATTAGCGACAAAAAAATTAGCAAAAGTGATGATGACAGAGTATTGGATTCCTAAAAACATCAATTTTTTGTGGGCAATGGGTGTTGTTTTAGTAGTTCTATTTAAAATATTAATAGTAACTGGAATTTTTCTTTTAATGTATTATAAACCAGATGTCAATTCGGCGTTTGATAGTGTAAATTATACTATTATGCAAGAGGTTGAATATGGGTGGTTATGGAGACACATGCACGGTGTTGCCGCTTCTATGGTATTTTTAGTAATTTATATTCACATGTTTGCAGGTATCTATTATGGATCTTACAAAAAAGGTCGTGAAATGATTTGGCTTACAGGAATGGCTATTTTTGGTTTGTTCTCTGCTGAAGCATTTAGTGGATACATGTTACCTTGGGGTCAAATGAGTTACTGGGCCGCTCAAGTTATTACTAACTTATTTGGTGGAATTCCTCTTATAGGCGATGGGCTTGTGATTTGGATTCGTGGTGACTATACTGTAGCCGATGCTACTTTAACAAGATTCTTTATGCTTCATGTATTTTTACTTCCACTAGCAATTATACTACTTATTGCAGTCCACTTTTACTCTTTAAGAGTGCCACATGTAAATAACCAAGATGGTGAGGATTTAGATTTCGATAAAGAGTCAAAAAAATATTTAGATGGAAAGAAAAAAGAGTCAAAAGTAGTACCTTTTTGGCCTATATTTTTAGCAAAAGATTTTTTTGTTGTTGGTATTGCTATGATAGTTTTTTTCTATTTAACATTTTATCATTTCAATTTTGCTATGGATCCGATTAACTTTGAACCTGCAAATGCTATGAAGACACCGGCTCATATCTATCCTGAGTGGTATTTTTTGTGGAGCTATGAAGTTCTGCGTGGATTTTTCTTTGATATTGCTGGTATTTCTGCTATGGACATAGGGCTAGCAGCATTTGGTTTTGCAAATGTTGCATTTATGCTAATTCCTTTTTTAGATCGTGATCCAAGTGTTAAGCCAGCACATAAGCGTCCATACTTTAAAATTTGGTTTTGGATACTTCTTATAGACATGGTGGTTCTTACAGTTTACGGAAAACTACCGCCACTGGGAATCAACACTTATATTGGATTTGTGGCGGCCTTAACATTTTTAGTTCTATTTGCGGCTCTTCCATTCATAACAAAAAAAGATGCAGGGGGTGCAAAATGAGAGAATTAAAAATACTCGGTGTTGTGATATTTTTTACAGCATTGGTATATATAGGCGTTGAACCTTTTGCTCATTCACAAATGCATCCTAAAGTTGCTCCAGCTGATTTTATGTTTAAAGACTTAAAAACAAACAATAAAATTGGTAATGCGGCTAAAGGTGCAGAAAATTTTATGAATGCTGGTTGTATAGGTTGCCATGGGTTAAAGTCTCAAGGTATGCCAAATCCTATGGATGATGCGACAGCATCAGCTTCATTTGGTGTAATTTCACCAGATTTAAGTAGTGCAGGTCTCATATATGAGAGTAACTTTTTAATGGCTCTTATAAAAGATCCTACAAAGGCTCTTAAAGTTGAGCATAAATTTAATGAAAGCAAATTTCATCCTATGACTAAATTTTATGGTCTTGGTGGAGATATAGATCAAGAAATAGCAGATATAGTTGCTTATCTTAAGTCAATAGCTCCAAAATCTTTAACAAATAGTGAAGTTTTTGAAGATGCTTGTCAAAGATGTCATGATATGAAATATGCAAATCAATTTAGCAAAAGTGATTTTACTTTATTGACAAAATACATGGGAAGTACTGCTCCAGATCTTTCAATGATGATTAGATCAAAAGGCAAAGGCTATCTTGAGACATTTATAAATGATCCACAAAAACAGTTAGAAGGTACTGGAATGCCTAGAGTGGGTTTAACTAAAGATGCTCAAGCTCAAGTAATAGCTTTCATAGAGACTACAGGCGATAGAAAGAAAGCAGAGCGTGAATCATTGGGACCAAAAGTAATAGGTTTTATGTTTATATTTACTATATTAGCTTATCTTTGGAAAATTAAAATCTGGAGAGAATTAGATTAAAATACTCATTGTGTAAACCTAAAATATGAAAATATATTAGGTTTTACACATGTGTTTACTCATGCAAAAAAATTAATCAACTATTTTAAATAAACTCAAGAGTTGAAAAATTTTTAGAACTCTAAAATATGTCTATCTATATTGATAACTCTCAATTAAGTTTAAACTATAAACTTTATATTTATAATCTTTATGTTAAAATTACTTTTTTTAATAACTACTTATTACCTATTAAATAAGGACATAAAAATGTTTAAACGATTTAGAAGATTAAGAATAAATAAAAATTTAAGAAATTTAGTAAGAGAAACAACTCTACATGTAGAGGATTTTGTCTATCCACTATTTGTAAAAAGCGGGGAAGGCATAAAAAAAGAGATATCTTCAATGCCGGGAGTATTTCAGATGAGTATAGA
>JAERRW010000037.1 GCA_016735235.1 Sulfurospirillum sp.
TCCCAAACAGGCTCATTATAATATAATGGCTTCAACGAGAAAATCAATCTACATCAACCGACTCAGCAATATGATTATACTACTTTCTTGAGTGGTAATGTTATTATACAAACGAGAGAAATTTTTATTGTTAATAAACTATGCTTTATTTTAAATTTCTCCTGTTTTTAAGCTATCCTTTATAAAAAGGCTTTCTTTAAGGAGCACAATGTCCTTTTAATGCAATTTTCTACAAATACCAGATATTTTGTCCTATTATTTACATGTAAAGCAATAAAAGGACATAAAATATTTAAGAATAATAGTAAAAAAATCAAAAAAGGTTAAAAACATTGCAATTTGAAATATTTTTATTAAATACGCTATATTAATAGGATGTATTTTTGTCCTATTTATATTATAATTAAGGCTATTGGGTATATAATGTACATTGAATAAATAGTTGTACATCAAAAGGAATAATATGCCACACCTAAAAAATAGACAAGTTTTCATAAGCCATGCTTGGGAATATAGTAGCCATTACAACACAATATGTGAATGGTTAAATGAAGCAAATAACTTCACTTGGAGTAACTGTAGTGTACCTAGCACGGATGCTCTTACCGATAAAACCTCAGTTGGACTACGTAAAGGAATGACAAGACAAATAAACCCTTCAAATATTGTATTGATTTTAGGAGGTATGTATGCTGCAGATAGTGAATGGATTGAATATGAAATTGAAGAAGCTCAAAGATTAAATAAAGTTATTATTGGAATAAAACCGTGGGGACAAGAGAGAGTGCCCACTATTGTTCAAGAAGCTTCAATTTGTCCAATGGTTGGATGGAATAGTACAAGTGTAATTGAGGCAATCAGAAATAATACATAGCCATGTTGAAAATTGATAATAAAACATTACCTGGCTTATATAAGTCCTCAAATAGAGCATCACTTGATGCTCAATCAAATTACTTTTTTGGTTTAAAATCTTATTTAATACTTTTAATAATAGCTGCTTTAATTTCATTTCTATGGCCAAAAGATGTTATTGTTGCCATATTGTCAGCTATATTATTTTTAATTACATTATTTATCTTGATCGTACTAAAGTATTTTAAGCCAGATGATCGTTGGTATAATGGAAGAGCAGTTGCCGAATCTGTAAAAACAAGGTCATGGCGTTGGGCAATGAGAGCAGAACCTTATCAAGATTGTCTAAATGTTGAAATTGTCTCTAAGCAATTTATTAATGACTTGAAATCAATTTTACAACAAAATCGTAGTTTGTCAGAATCATTACCAACAGAAGAAGGTCTACAAGCTCCTATCTCAAGTACAATGAGTGAAATAAGAGGATTATCAACTACGGAAAGATTGGAAATATACAAAGAGCAAAGAATAGATGACCAAGCAAAATGGTATTCTTTAAAATTTATAGAGAATAAAAAGAAAGCAAGAAATTTATTTATAGTATCAATAATATTACATTCAATAGCTATCTTAATGTTACTATATAGAATTAAAAACCCTCTCATGGAACTACCTATCGAAGTGTTAGCAACTGCTGCGGGAGCTGTTCTTACATGGCTTCAAGCCAAAAAGCATAATGAACTTATTTCATCATACTCTTTAGCAGCACATGAAATAGTTTTAATTAAAGGGGAAGCTCTATCTATTAGAACGGAAGAAGAATTAAGTACATTTGTTTTAGATAGTGAAAATGCATTTTCTCGAGAGCATACACAATGGACAGCTAGAAAAACTGACTAAGTGAACAACAATATATAGTAGCCAATAAGTAATGTAACTATAAAGGATACATAATGACAATAACAGCAGTGATAGGTGGAATGATAATTTACTACTTAAAGTTAGAATGGTGGTGGTGGGTAATATTAGGAATTGCTACTGTACTTGATATTAACCAAAATGTTGCTAATAATATTAATAGTGCTAATACAGTAGATAGACTTAATGATATAAAAAATGAATTAAAGGAAACTAATGATGAATTAGAAGAAATAAAAGAAAGACTAGAGTAAAACTACAAGTAAACTACAAACGAACAACTAAAGTACTACAAAAATAAACGGAACCGTTCAAAAACCTATATCAATCGTGTAAAATAACAAGGGTCTAACAAACTTTAGAGTTTATTTTGTCTTAATTCTTTTAGCATTATATCACTCAGATCCACATCATAAAAGAATAACCCTAAGATTTAAACCTGAAGTGCAATTTTTAATTTAAAAAATCATACCAATTTTTACCTTATGCTTGCATATGCATTACCAAGCTGGAGCTTGGTAACGAGAAAATTTGAGTAGTTGCATATTACTTTTGATGCATCATTGAGTATTTTGTGAGATATTAAACTTCTTCCCATATTCGTATGTAAAATAACTCCTGTAGCATTTATAAGTGGTTTTAAAGATGGATCAAAAAATTTGTCATAGCTATATTTTAAAAGTGAGATAGAAATTTATTTTATGTTGTTTTTGTAATATTGTCTCTCCATATTGCTTTTAATGCAATCAATACCCAGACAACTTCAAGAACAACAACTTGATAGTTTTCAAAAACATACATTTTTGGAATTAGAGTAAGAGGTGCAATAAAATTATATATATTAAATTGGTGAAGTTCTATTTTGTGAGTACTGTATAGATAATAGGAAGTTACAAAAGTGAAAACTGATGTCCATGCTAAAATATCTAAAGTTAGGCTATATTGGGTTAATATAAGAGAAATAAATGAGAAAAATAGTGCAGAAAATATGAGTATGTTAAATAATTTTACATTAATTAAAGTATATTTGAATACATTTTTTTTATAGGCAACATAGGAAAAATATATCCAAAACAGATTTAAAATTATAGGTTGCATCGTATTTTTATAGATTGACACCGTGAGAATAAAAAGCGCTCCAATAATGTTAAACATGTAGTATAAACTATCTTTTTTTATAATTCTACTTGATAATAAAAAATAAGCACCTATAAACAGTATGCTACCAAGCCAGCCTATGGTTTCTAAAATTAATATTTCATAATAGTGCATGTTATCTTCTCGCTATTGCTTCAATTTCTATAAGTGCATCTTTTGGAAGTCTTGCAACTTCATAACAAGCTCTTGCTGGATAAGGTTCTTTAAAGTAGGTTGCATAAATTTCATTTACTTTTACAAAATCATCCATATTTTTTAGTAAAACTGTTGTTTTTACAACATGTTGCATCGATAATCCTGCTTCTTCTAAGACTAGTCTTACATTACTTAAAGATTGCTTAACTTGTATTTCAATGCTAGTTCCTGCAAATTCGCCACTTTTTTGGTCTACTGGAAGTTGTCCTGAAACAAAAATAAATCCATCTACTTCAACTGCTTGTGAGTATGGTCCTATTGCTTTTGGTGCTTTGTTTGAGTTTATTGCTTTCATGAGTAACCTTGAATTTTAAAAAGATATAATTATACAATAAAAAAATACTGTTGTAAAGATTTTTATTTTGTAATATATTTAGTTGACTTTTGATGATTTAGCAAAAAAAATAAGCAAATATTTACTAATTATAAGATAATATATAAAAATTATAAAGGTTGTATTATGAATATAAAAGAGATGTATAAGTCTAATAAACAGAGAGTTCTTACTGGACTTTTGCTTATTGGTTTTGCTATTTTAATAGCTACAATAGATAGTGTTTTTATCACTTGGGCAATTCTAGGCATGGTTTACATGTTTGCTTTTTATGAAGCTGTGGAACTTTTTGGAGAAAAAGATAATAAACTTTATGTTTATGCTGTCTTAACATGGATAGTGGCCGCTTTTTATCCATATCCTACTGAACTAATATTTGTAATTTTAATTATATCAACTGCCGTAATGGCACATAAAAAAAAGGTCAACTATTTAACTCTTGCTCCTTTTTTCTATCCATCTATCTCTATGTTATTTATATTTACACTCTACAAAGACTTCGGTATGGGCATACTTGTTTGGTTAATTGTAGTTGTAGCTTTTACTGATACAGGAGCATATATCATAGGCAAGAGTATAGGTAAAACTTCATTTTCACCAACAAGTCCAAATAAGACTTGGGAGGGTGTTGCAGGCGGTATTTTATTAGGAACTGCAACTGGAGCATTTATTGGGCTTGCTCATTACTCATTTGTTGTAGCACTAGTCGTATCTTTTTTGGTTTCTGTATCTTCGGTTTGGGGAGATTTATTTGAGAGTTATCTTAAGCGTGAAGCTGGTGTAAAAGATAGCGGAACTATATTTCCAGGACATGGTGGGTTGCTAGATAGACTTGATGGCTATCTATTTGGTGGCGTAATTATGGTTATAATTCTTAGAGGGTTAGCATAGGTGATTCTTCTTGGTTCAACTGGTTCTATTGGGGTAAATACTTTAAAGATAGTAGATAAATTTTCTTTAAAAGTCGAGACTCTTGTGGCTGGAACGAACATAGAACTTTTAAATAAACAGATAAAAAAATACACTCCAACATATGTATGTGTTGCAACTAAAGAGTTATCTTTACATGTTAAACATGCAAATGTTTTCTATGGCTCTCAAGGCATACTTGAAGTCATAGAACTTTCACACTCAAATATAGTCATAAATGCTTTAGTGGGATTTGTGGGACTTGCTCCTACTGTAAAAACTCTTGAGCTTAACAAAAAACTCATTCTTGCAAATAAAGAGTCTCTAGTTATTGCTGGACACCTTTTAGATTGTTCTAAAATTACACCTATTGATAGCGAACATTTTGGGCTTTGGTATCTATTGAGTGGTAGGGAAGTTTCTAAGATGACTATTATGGCAAGTGGTGGTGCTTTTCGTGATACTTCATTAAATGAATTAGCTTTGCAAAGTCCCGCTCAAGCGTTAAAACATCCAAATTGGAGTATGGGAAAAAAAATAACTATTGATAGTGCAACAATGACAAATAAACTTTTTGAACTTCTTGAGGCCAAATGGCTTTTTGGTATAGATAATCTAGATGCTATTATAGAGACACGCTCAATTGTGCATGCTATGATAAGTTTCAAAGATGGTAGCTCTACTGCACAATTAGCAAATGCGGACATGCAACTTCCTATTGCCTATGCACTTCTTAAAAAAGTTAATACTTCTATAGTAAAGCCGATAGATTTATGCAAAATAGGCTCTTTAAATTTTAAAAAGATTTCAAGCGATAGATATCCAATTTGGGAAATAAAAGATTCATTGCTTGAGAATCCTCATAGAGGAGTTGTTGTAAATGCGGCGAATGAAGTAGCGATAGATAGATTTTTTAATAATGAACTCAACATATTAGAATTAGCAGAATTAACAAAAAAAGCATATAAATATTTTGATGATGTAAATCCAAAAAACTTATCTGAAATAGTTGAAATTGATCGGGAAGTTAGAAAATATTCTAGTTTTTGATACCTAATAACACACTTTAAACTATTATAATATTTTTAGTAAGATAATCTAAATCATAATAATATTATATGTTATACTTTTTGAATAAACTTTAAATATTTAAAGTAAAAATGTTTTACATGAAAGGTGTTAAAATGGAGTATATTGAAAATTTAGTTTCAATGTTATCAGATATAGTTTGGGGTCCTCCGATGCTTATTTTGTTAGTTGGAACAGGACTTTATCTAACAATTATATTAAAAGGTATGCAATTTTGGGCTTTACCACATGCATTAAAGTTAATTTTTCATAAAGACAAAGATGGCAAGGGCGATATTTCTCACTTTGCTGCTCTTATGACTGCTTTGGCGGCTACTGTCGGTATAGGCAATATAGTAGGTGTTGCTACTGCAATTACTCTAGGCGGTCCTGGTGCGGTTTTTTGGATGTGGATTACTGGTATAGTGGGTATGGCAACAAAATACTCCGAAGCAATTTTAGCAGTTAAATATAGATCAGTTGGCGAAAACGGCATGATGAAGGGTGGGCCTATGTACTATCTTCGTGATGGTGCAAAACTACCAAAACTTGGCATGATGTTTGCTATATTTACAGCGGGTGCAGCATTTGGTATTGGTAATATGACTCAATCAAATGCAGTTGCAACACTTTTAAATTCTCAAATTAATATACCTACTTGGATTACTGGCTTGGTACTACTTACTTTAACAGCGGTTGTTATTCTAGGCGGCATCAAATCAATTGGTAAGTTTACATCTAGATTAGTTCCTGTGATGATAGTGGCTTATGTTGCTTGTGCGGTTGTAATTTTGGTTATGAATGCAGATAAAATTGGCGGAGCTTTTGGACTTATATTTTATCATGCATTTAATCCTATTGCAGCGGGTGGCGGGTTTGTAGGAGCTACAATTGCAGCGGCTATTAGATTTGGTGTGGCTCGTGGTGTTTTCTCCAATGAATCTGGTTTAGGTTCTGCTCCAATTGCTGCTGCTGCTGCTAAAACAAATATTCCTGCAAAACAAGCATTAGTTAGTATGACTCAAACTTTTATAGATACACTTGTAGTTTGTACTATGACCGCTCTTATTATTCTTATCTCTCCATTTTGGCAAGATGGTGTAAGTGCTGGAGTTCTTACTATGAAAAGTTTTTCATATCATCTTGGTATTACAGGCTCAATTGTAATTATAACTGCAACTGTTCTTTTTGCATACTCAACTATTTTAGGTTGGAGTTATTATGGCGAAAAAGCATTTGAGTTTATTTTTGGTGAAAAATTTATAGGCTTATATCGTGTTCTTTTTATATCTTTTGTTATGGTAGGTGCTATGATGAAGTTAGAATTTGTATGGAATTTTTCAGATCTCATGAATGGCATGATGGCAATTCCGAACTTACTTGCACTTTTAATTCTCTCTAAAGTAATTTCAGGTGAGACAAAGATCTATTTTAAATCAATAAAATAGACAAGAAAATAGTTAAAACTTTGAGCTCTATTCATTAGAGTTCAAAGTTGATTTTGCCATGATAATAGTTACTCTTTTAGAATTCTAAAAGGTGTTTCTAGTGTTCTTTTTATTACACCAACTGGAGATAAAATAACATCTTGTATTGCATTTATTGTTATTTTTGGGTCATCTAACGAACCTTTTACATTAACACTTGTATACATGTCTCCATTCTCCCCCAATATAATGTAGTTCACTACTGGGATCACTTTTACTATTGAGCTTAGATTTTTAAGTACACTAATTTGTAGATCTATATCAAGCAAACCAGTTTTTAAATTCATGGTTCCACTTCCTACAACATTAGCACTTTTGCCATCTATTATTAACTCATTTATTATTATTGTATCATTGTGTCTTTTGAAATTCATACGAGCATTAACTATTTCATATCCATCATCATTAAAACCAGGATTTTTAAATGTAATTAAAGAGGGAATTGTGTGCATAAATGCCATTAGATTATTATAAAATGTTAAGCCTTCTATGGTTGTATCTTCGACCATCAATAGAACATTAAACTTTTTTGAATCTATGCCATCTACATGTAGTGCGAAAGATCCATCTTCAAAAATTTGTTTATTTAGTAAGTTATTAATAAATTTATCATCTAATTTTTCACCTTTTATATGCAGAGTATTATGAGTTTGTTTTATGAAGATAGTCTGTTTATTTAGCTTACTATTTAATGCCATATTTTTTCCATCAATTGTATATACAAAATATTTACTCGGAATTTTTATTGTTGAGTTTGTGTCTATAATGCTTGAGTTTATTCCTATAACAGTTACTTTGTTCATCATAGAAGATTTTCCATGTTCAGAAGAGTTAAATGTAAGATCTGTGTCTTTAATTGTAAGAGTTAGCCTATTTTTACTTACAAGCCTTATTGTCTCATCTACAGATAATAGCTCTATATTTCCATCATCAATTTTTATATTCACATCTATATTTTCAATTTGATTACTGTTTTTTCTTAGAGGAAGATTCATCTCTTTTAGTTTTGCAAATATCTCGTAGTTATTGAAATCTGTAGTATTTATATCTAGCTCCCCATCTTTAATATCTATATTTTGCATCAATTTAGAGTAAGGGTATATGAGATTCAAATTTTTTATTTTAATATTGTTGCTGTTTTTAAGAAACATTAAATCTATTGCAAGGCTATCTATATTGATAGTTGTACTGTTTTCATCTATTTGCATTGTTGCGGTCGTATTAATATCTTTAACATGTAGAAGATTCAACTTATCGAAGTTAAGATATATAGAGTCAATTTCATTATCGCTTTTATAGGTTTTACTAGCAATATTGTAATCTCCCGATGTGTATATATCAAATAGAGTATTATATTTTAGATTAACATCTTGTAAGTAAATTATGCCATTATCCATCTCAATATACCCACTTTTTGAGTACAAATTTACTCCAGAAAGGCTCATGTTTGCATCATCTATTTTAAAGTATCCAGTGTAACTCTCAATTTTAAATGGTGAAAATCTTATATCTAGTTTTATATTAGATTCTGTATTTCCAGAAGTTTGTGTTAAAGGTATTTTTATATTATAAGCATGAAGAATTGTGTGAATTGAGTTGTCTAAAATAGTATTAGTATCAATATCTATTATTATGCCAGCTTCTTTTGAGATGAGATTATATATATACACATGCAAATTAGTTATATTTTTATCTTGATATGAAGCTTCTTTTATATTAAATATAAGTTGATTGTTTTTAAGCACCACATCAGCTTCATCTATCTGCACAGATGGCACATTTTCATTAAATTTTACACTTGCATTTTTTCCAGTAATTTTGCCTTTCATTAACATTGGGTAAAAATTATATGTTACTAAATCAAATTTACCTTCTAAATTATGAAGTTGATACTCTTCGGCTACTATATTTTTGTATATCCAAGTAGCAATAATAGGATTTAAATTAATTTCTTTTGAAAAAGAGTCCATAAAAGGTTTGAGTGTTTTAAATTTTTGTGTATTTATTTTATAGTATAGTTCTTTTCCATTCATGTTAAATTGAATTTCGCCATTTATATTGAAAGTTGTAAAATCTCCTTTAAAATCAAATATTCTCTCTTTTAGGTTTGTTTGCAAATTTCCTCTTAAGTTTATATGCAGATCTTTTAAAATCATATTTTTTATATCTATCTCTATAGGATCTTCTCTATTTTTCAATTTTGCATCAAGAGTTAGAGAATCACTCTCAACATAAAAAATATCATCTTTATATAAAAATTGTGTAGTTTTGTTATCAAATATCATATTTTGAATTGAGATAGATTTAAAATAAGTGTACAAATATGGTAGTTTATTGAGAAGTCCATAAATCTCTTCTATTGAATTTTTGTTACTGCTTTTAAAGCCTATATTTAAAATATCTATATTTAAAATAAGTTTTTTATCTAATTTTATGTACAATTGAGAAATTTTAATTTTTGGAAGATTAAGTTTCTCTATTTTGATTCCATTTGTTAGAACAAAAAACAATAAGACGGTAACAACAAAAATGAATAAAAAAAATTTCCAAGTATTGTTTATTATATGCAGTATTATATTTATGATCATATATTCTCTTATGTTTCACTTATCAAGGCCTATTAATACAACTAAAGTAACTTATATTCCAAAAGGCTCAATTGGTCAAATTATATCATATTTAGAGAAAAAAAACTTCTCTTTGTCCCCTACTATAGATAAATACATGCTCTATTTTATTGGTAGTCCACAATCTGGCTGGATCGATATTGGGCAAACTAGATTAAGCCGTGGCGATTTCCTATACAAACTTGCTAACTCAAAAGCAGCTATGGATTCTATAACTTTAATTCCCGGAGAGACTATAGATATTTTTTTATATCAAATTTCACAAGAATACAACCTCTCGTATGACAAGCTTATGAAATACTATCTTAAATTTAGTCCGCTTAGAGATGGTCTTATTGTACCTGAAACTTATCATATTCCAGTAGGTATAAAAGAGAGACACCTTATACTCTATCTAATAAATTATGCTTCTGAAAATCATAAAAAAGTAGCAATGAAAATTTTTGGTGAATTTGATAAAAAAAGTTGGTACAAATACCTAGTAATTGCTTCAATTATTCAAAAAGAGGCAGCAAATGAAAAAGAGATGCCGTTAGTTTCATCCGTAATTTATAATCGTCTCAAAAAAGGCATGAAACTTCAAATGGATGGAACTCTTAATTATGGAAAATTCTCTCACATAAAAGTTACTCCAAAAAGAATAAGAGAAGATCAAAGCAAATATAACACTTATAAAAATAGAGGTCTGCCGCCACACCCTGTAAGTAGTATTTCAAAAGAGGCTATTTTAGCAGCTATATTTCCTAAAAAAACAGATTATCTCTATTTTGTAAAATCTAAAAAAGGCGAACATGCTTTTTCAAAAACATATAAAGCCCATCTTAAAAATATTGATAAATTAAGAAATAAATAAAAAAAGTATTTTCAAAAAGAGATAAAAATTCAATGATATATGAGGAGAAAAAATGAGTAATTTATTTAAAATAAAAAATCTCAAACGATATTATGAAATAAATAGAGGGCTTTTAAAAAAACCAACTATTATAAAAGCAGTTAATAATATTGACTTTACAATTAACAAAGGTGAGGTTTTTTCTATAGTTGGTGAGAGTGGTTGCGGAAAATCTACAATAGCTAAGCTACTTATGATTATAGAGAAACCAACTGGTGGTGAAATTCTTTTTGAGGGTAAAGATGTAACTAAATTTAATAATCAAGAGCTTAAAGAGTATCGTAAAAGAGTACAAATTATCTTTCAAGACCCATACTCTTCACTAAACCCTAGATGGAAAGTAGGAACAATTATTGCAGAACCATTAAAACTAAATAGCGACTTAACTTCTAAAGAGATAAAAACCGAAGTACTCTCTATTATGAAAAAAGTTGGTCTTCAAGAAGATTGGTATGGAAGATACCCTCACCAATTTTCAGGAGGACAAAGACAGCGAATAGGCATAGCTCGTGCATTAATTTTAAAGCCCGAAGTTATTATCTGTGATGAGCCTGTAAGTGCTTTAGATGTTTCAATACAAGCGCAAGTGCTTAATTTACTTCTTGATTTACAAAAAGAGTTTAACTTAACATATGTCTTCATTTCACATGATTTAGGTGTAGTTGAGCACATTAGTGATAGGATCACTATTATGTATTTTGGGGAGATCGTAGAATCAAATAATGTAGATAAAATATTTTCTAATCCTCAACATAACTATACAAAAACACTTCTTAATGCAATTCCTACAATAGATTTTTAATAAATTTGTATTTAATAAGAGATACTTAAGTATATTTAGATATAATTTTATTTCTTTAATCTATGCAAATATGTGGCCTGATAGCTCAGTTGGTAGAGCAGATGACTGAAAATCATCGTGTCCTTGGTTCAATTCCGAGTCAGGCCACCACCTTTATAG
>JAERRW010000092.1 GCA_016735235.1 Sulfurospirillum sp.
CTTTTAAGGTTATTCTTTTATGATGTGGATCTGGGCAATACAACTATGATAATCTCATTATTATAAATACACTAAAAGATAAAGAAAATAGAAGAAAAAAACATGATGATTTCATAAGTGATATATCTAATAGCACCTATATAAACTCTACTATAGATACAATTTTAAAAAATCAAAAAGAGCTTTTTATATACATGTTTGAATCTAGTCCTTTTATGACTCTTGATAAAAAAGATGGCATTACACTTATAGGTCCTAAAAGTGATATAGTTACAGCACTAAGTAATAAAAATATCACTTTATGATATATCTTCTAGTATTGTTCCTATGGCAAACTATAGCATTACTCACTCTTATAAAACCTTGGAGTGAAGAAGAAGTTCCTTACCCCGATATGAGTATGAAAGAGTATAATAAGCAATTTGCATTTAGATAAAAAGCATATAGAAGACCTTGACAAACGCGAAAATGGATATTACAAGCTTGCCTTAAACGATGAGGTGGTTACTCTTTATAGTGATGGTACTACTCTTAAAAACTGTATTGTATATAAAGGTCAAAAAGATGGTACTTTGGAGCTTATTTAAAATAATTATTAATCCATAGGAGGCATTTTAAACTTTTGAGTTATTAATTCTCCTTGATTGTCAATAAAAAGGTAGTATAAAAAATCTTTTTTAACACTAAGTCCTAAAAGATAGCGAAGTGCTAAATTTGCTTGAAGTGATGCAATATGCATCACTATAGGGGCCGCTATTCCCGCTGGTTTTTGTTTTTTAATTTTAAATGCTCCAAACCCACTTTTATCAAAAAAACACACCTGTCCATGAAATGCCTCTACAGAACCATATATCCAAGGAGTGTTACTCTTTTTTGCATATTTATCTATCTTTGAACGCACTAGAAGATTGTCAGTTCCATCTATAATCAAATCAACTTCAATATCTTTTTTAATAAACTTTTCAAAAGTATCTACATGTGCTGTTGTTTTTATAAATGGACATCTATCTTTTACTAACTCTCCTACTACTTCGGACTTAAATTTTCCCTCATCGCCTACTTTAAAAGCAATTTGGCGATGAATATTATGTGTACTAACCTCATCAAAATCAACTAAATGCATATGCCCTATTCCAGTTGCTCCAAGCCCAATAGCAAGTGAACTTCCCAAGCCCCCACAACCTATAATAACAACTCTTTTATTTTGTAAAGATTTTTGTCTTTTTTCTCCCCAAAGTTGTATTTGTCTATGAAAATATGTTTTCACAATATGCCTCTTTTGCTTAATGCACTTTTCCAACTCCAGCTTTTTCTTGCTGCATGTAACTCATCTTTAAAAATTTCAACTATGAGTATCTCTTCATGGCTTCCTAAAGTAAGTTCTTCGTCGCCCCAAGGTGATATAAGATTACTATGTCCATAAAATTTCCACTCTCTATTTTGATCTTTATATACTCCAGTACGATTTGCTCGTAAAATATAAACACTATTTGTAAATGCTCTCATTTTCAATAACTCTATCCAGCGTTCACTTGAATCGAATGTTGATACAGAAGGGCATAACAATACATCTACTTTTTTTTTCATAACTTGACTAAAAACAGTATCGAAGTGTAATTCAAAGCCATTAATAATTCCAAATTTTACTCCGCCTATACTAAATGACGGTAAATTAAACTCGCCTATCTCATTATCAAAAAACTTCTCTTCATTCCAATGTTTATAATTTATAAGAAACTGTTGATTGTAATAAACTACAGATTTTGGTGTAAATTTTGCAGTCGATTTATAGATATATTTACCTTTTACATGTACAATAGGAGCTATTATATATATATCGTACTTTGCAGACAACTCCTTTAAGGCGCTAATCTTATGCTTTGATTGCTCCTTTATCATAAGATTTGGAGTTACCTCTAACTCTTTAAAAAAACTATTTAATGCGTACTCATTAAGTAAAAGTAATTTAACATCTTTTGCTTTACAAATTCTCAAATAATAGTCAAGTTTTGAGCTACTCATAGGAAGTGTACTTAGTTGAAGAGCAGCTATTTTCATTTTTCTTCTTGCAGAGTTGTATACTCAAGTTTTGCATTTTCTATTATTTTTGTAGCATCTTTGAGTAGTTTTAATCCATCTTTATATTTTTTCATACCATCGGTTAATGAAATTTCAGGATTACTTAACTCTTCTAAAATTTTCTTAACATCTTCTAATTTTTTTTCAAATATCATCTTTCCTCCTAAATTATCACTCTTGAAGTGCTTTTTCTATGTAAAAATCAAATTTATCGAACTCTATCAAAAATGCATCATGCCCATAAATGCTATCTATGCAAATATAATTCACATGGCTACCTCGTCCTAAATTAACCAAAGTATTTTTAATCTCTTCCATTTCATGTGGACGAAAAAGTTTATCCTCTTTAAAAGCTATAAGAGTCATTTTTGCTTTTACATGTTGAAGTGAATCTTTTAGTGAATCATAATTTCTTGATGCATCAAATATATTCATAGCTTTTATGACATACAAGTAGCTAAGCGGGTCAAATCTTTTAGCAAAACTATGACCATTATACTCCATGTATCTCTCTACTTGAAATCTACCAAAAAGCTCATAAAGACCATCGGTTTCAACATAATTTCTTCCAAATTTACTATTCATAGATAGAGGCGAAAGAAAGCTTATATGTCCTGCCATTCTACCTACTGCAAAACCAAAAAGTCCCTCTTTTTTAAAATCGGACATTTTATAATGACCATTTTTAAATCTTGAGTCATTTACTATGCCTTCCATAGCTAGACGATTAAAAGCAATAGCCCAAGCTTGTGTGGCATAAGTTGATGCTAAAGAGATAACTCTATTGGTAAACGAAGGATACTCAACAGCACAACAAAGAGCTTGCATACCGCCCATGGAACCGCCTATAATAGCATGGGCTTTCTCTATTCCAAGTCTTGAAAAAAGTTTCATTTGAGATTTCACCATATCGCTTATAGTAATAACTGGAAATTTTAAACGCAAAGAATCTTTATCTCCATTACTCATGGGTCCAGTTGAGCCAAAACAACTCCCAAGTACATTTACACATATAACAAAGTATATTTTTGTGTCTATTTTTTTCCCATCTCCAATAAGAGAATCCCACCATCCTGGTTTTTTATCACCTTGATAAAATCCCGCAGCATGATGACTTCCCGATAAGGCATGAAAAACTATAATAGTGTTTGATTTTTTCTTATTTAATTCACCATATGTCTCATAAATAAGCTTATAAGAGTCAAGTATGCGACCACTCTCAAGATGTAAAGGCTCATCAAAATACTCTGTCGCACTATGTATTTTCATCTATTTTTTAGTTTACTCTATAGTTTGGAGCTTCATGGGTAATAATAACATCATGAACATGACTCTCTTTAAGCCCTGCAGATGTTATCTCTACAAACTCTGCTTTTTTTTGAAAATCAATTATATTTTCTGCTCCAACATACCCCATAGATGATCTCAAGCCTCCTAGAAGTTGATGAATTACATTTTTCACTCCTCCTACATAAGGAACACGACCCTCTATACCCTCTGGAACTAGCTTCTCCGTAGCGGTTCCTTCTTGAAAATATCTTTCAATACTGCCTTTTGCCATAGCACCAATACTACCCATGCCTCTATAAGTTTTAAACTGACGACCTTGGTAGGTAATAAGTTCTCCCGGACTCTCTTGTGTTCCAGCAAGAAGACTTCCTATCATGACACAACTAGCTCCTATGCCAAGAGCTTTAGAGACATCACCAGAATATTTTATACCGCCATCTGCAATTACAGGTATCTTGTACTTTTGTCCCACTTCCACACACTCTTCAATAGCGCTTATTTGAGGAATACCAATACCAGATACTATTCTTGTTGTGCATATACTTCCCGGTCCTATGCCAACTTTAATTCCATCAGCACCAGCTTCAATGAGTGCAAGTGCCGCCTCTTTTGTTGCTATATTTCCAGCAACAACATCAATATTAAAGGTCTCTTTTATCTTTTTAACAGTATCTATAATACCCTTTGAGTGACCATGTGCAGAATCTAAAACAAGTACATCAACACCTACATCAATAAGTGCTTTGGCTCGCTCAAGTTGTCCAGCACCAATAGCAGCCCCAACTCTCAATCGTCCAAATTCATCTTTATTTGCATTTGGATATTCAACACGCTTTTTTAAATCTTTTATAGTTATCAAGCCTTCAAGCTCATTATTTTTTCCGACTACAGGAAGTTTTTCTATTTTATTTGTTTTAAAAATTGCTTCTGCTTCATCAAGAGTTGTGCCTTTTTTAACAGTTATAAGAGGCATTGCGGTCATAGATAGTGCTACTGTTTTGCTAAATTCTTTTTGAAATCTTAAATCTCTATTTGTTAAAATACCAATAAGAATATTTTTATCATCAACAACTGGAACACCAGAAATTCTATACTCACTCATCAAATCAAGAGCATTTTGTATCGTTGCATTAGCTTTAACCGATATAGGATCAATAATAATGCCACTTTCACTTTTCTTAACACGCTTAATCTCTCTAGCTTGTGATTCTATATCCATATTTTTATGAATAATTCCAATTCCGCCAAGTCGCGCCATCATAATTGCAACACGATGTTCTGTTACTGTATCCATAGCCGCAGAGACTAATGGAGCATTTAGAGGTATATTTTTGCTAAAGTTACTTTTTACATCAACTTCTCTAGGTAAAACCTCAGAATATTTGGGTACCAATAATATATCTTCAAATGTTAACGCTTTCTTTCTTATTTTCATCAACCATTCCTTGTTTTTTGAGTATTTTTTCAAGACTAAAAGCCCCATCAAATAGTATTTGTTCACCATAAGCATGTCCTATAAATTGTGCTCCTACAGGCATATTTTTACTATCTTTTCCAATAGGAACAGATATAGCAGGAAGACCCGATAAGTTTACACCAATAGTGTAAATGTCTTGAAGATACATCTCTAAAGGATTTTTTTTAGCACCAAACTCAAATGCTGTAGATGGAGTAACCGGGGCAAATATCAAATCTGCACTTTCAAATATTTTCTCAAATTGTAATTTTATGAAATGTCTAGCTTTTTGAGCTTTTATATAATAAGCATCATAATACCCACTACTAAGAACGAAAGTTCCAAGAAGAACTCTTCTTTTTACCTCCTCACCAAAACCTTGACTTCTTGTTTTTATGTACATATCTTGAAGATTATTAGCCTCTGCACGATTGCCATATCTAACACCATCATAACGACTCAAATTAGTGCTAGCTTCGGCTGCGGCTATTACATAATAAGCCGCTATATCGTATTTTGAACTTGATATACTTTTGTATATTATTTTATGTCCAGCATCTTTTAATGCTATTATGGAATCTTTGGTTACTCTTTTAACTTCGTCATCAGCCTCGTTAAGATAATTTTCAATAACTGCAATAGTCAATTTTTTATCTGGATTTAACTTTGTGCTAACTTTTTCATGTCTCTCTTCTAAGCTTGTTGAGTCTAACTTCTCATGACCTGCTATAATGTCATAAAGTATAGCAGCATCTTCTACATTTTGTGTTATAGGACCAATTTGATCCAAAGAGCTTGAGTATGAAGAGAGTCCGTAACGACTTATTTTTCCATAAGTGGGTTTCATTCCTACACAACCACAAAATGCCGCAGGCTGACGGATACTTCCACCGGTATCACTTCCAAGAGCAGCAACGGCTATGCCCGCAGCGACTGCGGCCGCACTACCACCACTACTTCCCCCCGGAACACAAGCACTGTTGTGAGGATTTAGTGTTTTGCCGTAAAAAGAACTCTCTGTTGAGCTTCCCATCGAAAACTCATCCATGTTTGTTCTACCAAATGGAGCTAAACCATTTAAGAGCATGTTATCTATTACGGTCGCATTATATGGAGCTATATAGCCCTGAAGTATATTAGAACAACTAGTCACGCTCCAGCCATCAACTTGAATATTATCTTTTATTGCAATTGGAACTCCTTCGCCAAGTTGAGTTATTGGTGTATTTTGAAGTTGTTCTATGTATGCACCAATCTCTTTTTTACTCTCTATTTTTCTCTTTAATTCATCTCTTAAGTTGATTATCTCTTGCTTGTTTAGTTTTAATGCGTCCTTTAAAGTTATCACTATTTTACCTTTTTCATTTTTACCAAAACTATAGCCACTAGAGAAGTTATGATTATTACTGCAATAGTAGCAATAATAAAACTCATCTCTACGGGTTGTGAAATATCAGCCATTTATAACCTTTTCGCATCTTTTACAAAGTCTATTTTGTCCGTCTGCTTTAAATTTCCAACATCTCGGACACTTATGAGCAGTAGCTTTTACAATTTTAAACTCATCATCTCCAAGAGTAAAGCTCCCCATCTCTTCACCATCTCCACTTCTTATCACCGCACTACATGTAAACCAATCTTGTGCATCTGTTGGGTTTAAATTTAGTAATGCTTTTGAAGTAGTTATTAAACATATCTCAAGAGTCGATTTAATAATCTTCTCTTTTTTTAACCCATCAACTATTTCAAAAAATTTCTCTCTTGCTTCGCACATGTACTCTATATTGAAATCTACTTCAACACTTTGCATGCTTGTATAGACAACATCAAAAACATCATTTAGGTTCTCTTTTATAATTGCTGGAGCATGTTCTAAAATTTCATCTACAGTATAGGTGAGTGTTGGAGCAATAAGAGATAAAAGACCTTTAGTTATGAGTGCTGTTGCACTTTGAGCCGATAGTCTTATAGTGTCATTTTTTGCATTACAATATAGTCTATCTTTAGAAATATCGAGATATATACCGCTAAGTTCTACTGTTATGAAATGATTAAGAAGTAAAAAACCCTTGGAAAAATCATACTCTCTAAAACTTTTCTCTATTTCATCAAATACTTTTTTTGCATGATTTATTATCCATTTATCTATAGTACTCATTTTGTGATATGGAAGTATCTCTTCTAGTCCTTCACAATTTGCAAGTAAAAATCTACATGTATTTCTTATTTTTCTATACTGTTCACTAGTCTGTTTTAAAATTTCATCACTTATTTTTAAGTCTGTCGCATACTCACTAGTGGCCACCCAAAGACGCAATATTTCAACCCCATACTGTTTTGCAACTTTTTCTGGCGCTATAACATTGCCTTTTGACTTGCTCATCTTTTTACCATTAGAATCAACTGTAAAGCCATGAGTTAGTATTTTTTCATATGGAGCAACCCCACGAGTAGCAGTTGAGACTAAAAGAGAACTTTGAAACCAACCACGATGTTGATCGCTACCTTCAAGATACATGCTAGCTGGATACGATCCGCTATCATACTCTCTTGATTCTAGTACTGCCCTCCAAGTGCTTCCACTATCAAACCAAACATCAAGAATATCTAACACTTTTTCAAGATTTTCAGGGTTGTACCCACTTCCGGGATAAAGCAGATCTTTTATCTCCATACTCCACCAAGCATCTGTACCGTGCTGATCAAAAATCATGGCAATATAATGTAAGACTTTTTCGTCAAATATAGGCTTGTCTGTAGTCTTGTCTCTAAAAAATGCAAT
Organism: Sulfurospirillum sp.; assembly: GCA_016735235.1. GTDB lineage: Bacteria > Campylobacterota > Campylobacteria > Campylobacterales > Sulfurospirillaceae > Sulfurospirillum_A. The sequence goes on from JAERRW010000092.1 coordinate 7,608, forward strand.
AGGAACACCCCAATCACGCTGACGAGATACGCACCAATCTGGACGATTTTCTACCATAGTTTTTAACCTATTTATGCCACTTTTAGGATAAAATTTAACTTTTGAAATACTCTCTTTTGCCATATCTCTTAGAGTATCATTGTTGCTGTTTTTCTCATCCATAGATATAAACCACTGCTTAGTTGCTCTATAAATTACAGGCTTATGAGTTCTCCAGCAAAATGGATATGAGTGAATAAACTTAGAAGATTTCAATAGACTCTTTCCAAGTAACTCTAAAATTCTCTCATTTGATTTAAATATATGTTCATTAACAAAACTCTCTGGGAGCAAACCCTCTAAAACAATACTTTTATCATAACAACCTCTTTCATCTACAGGCATTATAGTTTCCAAGCCATATTTTAAACCTATACGATAATCTTCCTCGCCATGACCAGGAGCTGTATGCACACAACCGCTACCACCATCCATAGTAACATGTGAGCCTAAAACTAGAAGAGAATCTCTATTATTTAATGGATTTGTTGCTTTTAGGTTTTCTAAAACTGTTGCTTTAAAAATCTGTTTTATATCACCTTTTATAACATTTTGTTCTAGCAAACTCTCATGAAGTGCGCAAGCTACGATAAAACCATCTGTAGTTAAAGCATAATCTTCTTCTGGATTAAAACATATTGCCATATTTGCAGGTAGTGTCCATGGTGTTGTTGTCCATATAATAACACTAACATTACCGCTAATATGAAGTGCTTTTTTTGCCTCATCTTGTAATGGATATGCAACATAGATAGAGTAGTCCTCTTTGTCTTCATACTCAATTTCAGCTTCAGCTAAAGCAGTTCTTGCAGCCCATGACCAGTAAACTGGTTTACTTCTCTCTACAAGAAGTCCTTTTTTAGCTACTTCGCATAAAGTTCTATATATATCTGCTTCAAATGTAAATTTCATAGTAATATATGGATTTTCCCAATCTCCAATAACACCTAAAGATTTAAACTCCTCTTTTTGAATATCAATAAACTTATTTGCATGTTCACGACATAACTCTCTAAACTCACTTTTTGAGATGCTATCTTTTTTAGTTTTACCTATCTTTTTTTCAACTTGTTGCTCAATAGGAAGTCCGTGGCAGTCCCACCCCGGAACATATCTAATCTCTTCTCCAAAAAAATAATGAGTTTTTACAATAATATCTTTGAGAATTTTATTAAGTGCATGACCTATATGAATATGCCCATTTGCATAAGGCGGTCCATCATGAAGTATAAACTGTTTTTTTGCATTTTTTCTATTTGCTTTCATTTTGCTATAAGCAGACTCATTTGCAAACCAATTAATGTAACGCTTTGGTTCATTTTGAGAAAGATTGCCTCTCATAGAAAATTTAGTTTTGGGTAAAAGCAAGGTATCTTTATAGTCCATATATAATCCTAAGTTTTTATAAAATAATGCAATTATATCTAAAAGCTATTTAATTTCTTCTTTTTAAAGTATCTATTGCACTGGAGAGTATCGCAGTTATGATATAATAAAATAAAAGGCTTTTTGATGGAGACTACTCTTATTATGGTAGGAGAATCGCTAAAAATAAATATACCGTTCTTAGAGTACATTGATTCGCATATACATCAACATGTAAAAATTCCAAAACAAAAAATCTTTTTAGATAAAAGCACAAAAAATCTTTTTGAAATTCTAGAAAAAATACTAGAACAGTCAGAACAAACTCTAATAGTTTCTTCAAAAGATAGTTTTAATCTTGTAGGAAAAGTAATCTCAACACTAAATGAAGATGTGTTGGAGCTACAAGGAAACACGCTCGTACCTTCAAAATTTGAAAAATATAGTAACAATTCATACCTCATAAATTACAAAGATAAAAAAGTCAATGTAATAAGAGCAAAAGAGAATGAAGAGTTACCTCAAATTTTTCTTACACACAAAAGCGGTTCTACATTTTTTTCACTTATTGGTTTAGATAATGATGGAGCTAAAGTTCTTCTTCAACCAATAGCCGATACATACGAAGTAAAACTAACCTCAACTTCTATAGCAGAAGGGTGGAGTTTTACAGAAGCCACTGCATGTAAATATGGTAATTTAAAAAAATTTCTAATCTCTGTTAAATCTCTCTTTCCAAATAAATATATAGCTAATGATAATATATTAAATCACATAGTAGACTCTTTAGCAATAGCAAATAAAACAGTAAGCTTAGCAGAGAGTTGCACAGGTGGAAGAATTGCAACTATGCTAACAAGCGTAAGTGGCTCATCGAAAACTTTCAACGGAAGTGTAGTGAGTTACTCCAATGATATTAAAAAAGAGTGGCTAGGCGTTAGTAGCAGTACTTTAAAAAATCATGGAGCAGTTAGTGAGGCTTGCATTGAAGAGATGCTCAAAGGTATACTAAATAAAAGCTCATCCGATTTTGCAATTGCTACTAGTGGAATTGCCGGCCCAAATGGAGGCACTAAGTCTAAGCAAGTTGGTACAGTATTTGTGGGTGCTTGTGCAAAAAATGGTGAAATTATGATAGAGAGAGTATTACTAAAAGGTAGTAGAAAATATATTCAAATGCAGAGTTCTTATCATGCATTACGCCTTTTTCTACATGTAGGGAAAGATATTTTTTTTAAATAGATAGAACTTTAAAGATCTCTTGACAAAAGATATTTATTTGTCTATAATCTTATCCTTAATTGAAATGTCTTGTTAGCTCAGCTGGTAGAGCAGTTCCCTTTTAAGGAATTGGCCGTTGGTTCGAATCCAACACAGGACACCATTTTTGTGCGACCCCTTCGTCTAGTGGTCCAGGACCCCGCCCTTTCACGGCGGTAACAGGGGTTCAAATCCCCTAGGGGTCGCCATTTGTTGATAACCTGGACAAAATTTTATTATTGGTCGTTTAGCTCAGTTGGTAGAGCGCCACCCTTACAAGGTGGATGTCAGAAGTTCGAGTCTTCTAACGACCACCATTTCATGTGCGGCGGTAGTTCAGTTGGTTAGAATGCTGGCCTGTCACGCCGGAGGTCGCGAGTTCAAGTCTCGTCCGCCGCGCCATGATAGCTTTTTATTGGTTAATAGCCTATTGATTTAGGCTCTATTTTTCTCTTTGTCTTACGCCTTCACTCTCATGCATCTCTATTTCTGAATAATAATCTTTATTTACTTTTTTTAGAGTCGCATTCATAGTTGCTATAACTTTAGCATCTGCATTTTTATGACTTGCTACAAGAAGTATAAAGCTTAAGTACTTTTTAGCACCTTCGGGCATTTGTCCTTTAAATTTTCTAGGAAAAACAAACTCTTTTGCCATTTTGTTAATTGCACTTACTAAGTTACTTTTAGATAAGTTTCTATCTGAAACTAATTCAAGCATATCATCAATTGTATATTCTTTTTTATGTTGAACTTTTACTTCTTCACTTTTTACTGCCTTTTTTACTCTTCTTCTTTTTACTGCAGCACTACTTTTTTTCATAGAAAAAAAGATAATAATTAAAATAAAAATCACAATAACTAACATTATACCCACTAAAAATACTATCAAACCTGTCTTTTCCATAAATTAAACCTTTTTTTTTAATTATACTTAAGGGATTTTAAAACCCCCTTAAGTGAGATACTAGAGAGTCTTAGATAAGTTTCTATTTCTCCATGCTAAAGCAATAAGAATGCATACTACAGCAACCGTATAGTAAACAAACACAGGAACAGGAACTGGATCTCCCGAAGCATAAGAGTGCATTCCTGAGAGATAAAAATTTACACCAAAGTAAGTCATAATAATAGATGCAAAAGCAATGGTAGAAGAGACTGCGAATGCAAATTGTGTATTTAAGGTTTTTATAAACCTAAAGTGAACAATAGCCGCATAGATTAAAATTGAAACCAATGACCATGTCTCTTTAGGATCCCAACCCCAATATCTTCCCCAAGACTCATTTGCCCATACTCCACCGAGAAAATTTCCTACACTAAGCAGACTTAATCCAAGAATCATTGACATTTCATTTATTCTTGTTGCTTCAACTATATTTCTCTCTATCTCATCATTTCGTTTTGATTTTTCGTCTGTTTTTTTAATTATAAACATTATTAAAGTAAAAAGACCCAATAGGGAACAGAGTCCAAAAAAACCATAACTTGCAGTAATTACAGAGACATGAATATTGAGCCAATAAGAGTCCAAAACTGGTATTAATGTTGTTATTTGAGGGTCCATCCAACTAAGATGTGCTACAAAAAGTGTTACGCCTGCTAGTATAGAAGTAAGAGCTAATGAAACTATAGATTGTCTTGAGAAAAAAAGCCCTGCAAGCGCAAGCGACCAAGCAATATATATCATAGACTCATAACCATTACTCCAAGGTGCATGTCCAGCTATGTACCATCTTAAGCCTAAGCCAAATGTATGTATAGCAAAACCAAACAGAACTAAAACAAATACTATTTTTGTTACTAACTTAAGTGAAATTGATGTTTTTATCATCTTAGTAAATATAGCGAATAGCAAAATAAGTCCACTTAAAAGATACAAAGGTGTAAGTTTTTGAAATACTTCAGCTCTATTAAATAGTATCTCTGCACTTATGCGACTAGGGCTTGGCATAATGTTAGATGCATACTGCTTTTGATATGACTTTATATTTTGTGCTGCATTATCTGTACTGCTCCAGTCTCCACTCTCTAGCCCTTGATCTATACTCTTAAAATAGTCTGTTAAAAGTGAGCGTACATGCATACTTTCGCTATCACTAAAATGAGAAATTGCAGATTTAGGACTATGCCATTTATTGTTTGGATCACCTATTTTAGGAATCATTTTAAAAATTTCACCAGTGTAAACATAGTAACAGATATTGACTCTCTCGTCTACTTTAATAACATCTTTATCAAATTTATTTCGCAATGCTGGTTTTTTTCTATTTGCTTCTTCTGCATATTTTTCTAATTTATAGCTATATTCTCCGCTTGTTTCAAAAAAATCATTAAATGTAGCTTTTTTCTTATTTTTATCTATGCCCAATAACTCTTTAAGTTCGGAATGAAAAACATGTATCATGGGTTGAGTTTGCCACTCCATCGGACTTACCATCATACTTAACATAACTTGATTTGCACTCATTCCTTTAAAGCTTGATTTTCTATAGACTTTATTTAGTACTTCTGTAGATATTGTATCTATTGGTTTAATTCTACCATCCGCACTTTGTACTAATATTTCGCCAAATTTATCAGCATGAGCTTTATCGTATTTCTTTAAAAATTTAAGATTCTCTTCATTAGCATGTAGTTCGCCTGATTGCAAAAGTCCAAATATCATTAAAAATGCAATTAGTGTCGGTTTTACTCTATCCATATCTTTTTGAATCATGTTTGCCAATTTTCTAAAACGACTTTTTGGGTTTATGATATTAAGTAAAAAACCCAATGAAAGCAACATGTAGCCTATATATGTTGGCCATTTTCCTGGATCTCTATTTACGGTGAGTATCGTCCCTTTTTCATCCAAATCATATGAGCTTTGAAAAAACCTAAACCCACTGTAATCTAATACATGATTCATATAGACTCTAAATGGCAGATTAACATTATTATCTTCATCTATAACTTCAATTTCACTTGCATAGGACATCGGGGAGCTAGAACCGGGATATCTATCTAGTTGAAAATCATTTAATTTAACAAAAAATGGCAATTCAAATATCAAAGAACCCCACTCTAGGTTAAAATCTACTCCATCTATATTGAGAGATGATGCGTACCCTTTAGCCCCTTTTCCCATGCCATACATTGCAACTTCTTCAGTTGTGCCTTTGAAAGTCAAATCAACAATAAGTGCAAAAAGACTTCTCTCATTTTTTTTATTAGAGTGTTCGTTTGTTACAATTTTCTCTTTACCTTTTAATCCTATAAATATAGGAGCAAAGTTTATATCTTCCATTGAATAGAGTTTTCCATCTGTAAATTCATGCTCTTTATTTTCTTCATATACACCTTTTGAGCTATCTGACATTTTAAACCAGCCTATCTTTTGGTCTGATATAAAATAGAATTTTTCATCTTTAATTGTTATATTTACCGAAGATTTATAATCCGATTTTGAGTCTAGGTTAAGTGTAAAATATATTGGTGTTTTGCTTAAATATTTGTTGTTTTTTAGTATTACTTTTTTGGTTTCTTCGCCACTGCTAACCATCATTGAAATCATAGGTTCTCCATCTACTGATTCCACTACATCTGTTGTTGCATTTGGAATAAACTCTTTATATTTTATATTTGCCGTATCTCCATCTACATCTAAATTCATAGAAAAATTATTAAAGCCTATAGTTGAGATTATCTTTTTTTTGCTTACATTATATATAGTTTCATCTTTTTGTGCATTTATTGTAACAAAAGATTCCGAAGAGACTACTCTATTTTCTACTCCACCTTCTCGAATATGAAGAGAGCCTTCATAGCCCATGTACCTCGTAATTCCCGAACCAATTAATATCACAATAAAGCCCAAATGAAACATTAATGCCGGAATTTTATTTTTTTGAAAAACATTATATTTAAACATGTTGTTAATTATCATTAAGCCTAACATGACTTGAATTATTGCAAACCAAGTTGCATTATAGACTACAGACCAACTAGCATCTATTCCAAAATCATTCTCTATAAATGTAGCGATTCCACTTACCGCTGCAAATAGCAATAAAAATATAACTGCCATTTTCATTGAAAGAATATTTTTCATAAAAAATTTCATAAAATTCCCTTTTTAAACTAACATTACATAGCAATTTATATTATCTAAGAAGTGTAAATATTTTTTAAATAAATTAAAATAAAACTGTTTTAAGCTTACTAACCACCAAGGTATTTTTTTCGTATTTCATCATTTCCTATCATATCTTTTGAAACACCTTGCATAACAATTTTCCCATTTTCAAGCACATAAGCATAATCTGATATTTTAAGAGCCACAAAAGCATTTTGTTCAACAAGTAAAATGGTAATACCCTCTTTTTTTAGTTTAGCAATAGTTTCAAAAACCTCACCCACAATTTTTGGAGCAAGCCCCAAACTAGGCTCATCGAGCATAAGAAGTTTTGGCTCACTCATTAAAGCTCTACTAATAGCTAACATCTGTTGTTCGCCCCCACTAAGAGTGCCTGCCATCTGCAGTCTTTTCTCTTTTATGCGAGGAAAAAGTTCGTACATTGCATCTTTTAGTCTTTCATAATTTTCATCATTATTAAAAGCACCCATGCGAAGATTATCTTCAACTGTAAGATTTATAAAAACTCTTCTTCCTTCGGGAACAAGCGAGAATCCTCTTTGGACAAGTGTGTGTGTTTTATGATTAATAGTATCGTATCCGCTAAAATTAACTTCACCTGTTTTTTTTACACTATTTAAAAGTGCCTCAAGTGTTGAAGTTTTTCCAGCTCCATTTGATCCTATTAATGAAACTATTTGCCCCTCTTGTACTTTAAAATCTATGCCTTTAACGGCTTCTATTAAACCATAATATACATGTAAATTATTAACACGAATCATGTGTAAAATCTCCTAAATAAGCAGTAATAACTTTTTTATCTTTTATAGCATTAGCTGGTAACCCTTCAAATATAGTCTTTCCATAATCTAAAACTAAAACTTTATCACAAAGTTGATTTACAAATTTCATGTCATGCTCTATCAATAAAACAGTTAAATCAAAATCATCTCTTGCTTTACGAATAAGGTCTGCTAACTCTTTTGTTTCGGCGGGATTCATGCCCGCAGCGGGTTCATCTAAAAGCAATATTGTAGGACTTGTTGCCAAAGCTCTTGCAATTTCAACTTTTCTTTGCTGTCCATAACTTAAATCAGTTGCTTTATGTTCTGCAAATTTAGCTATACCAAAATAGTCTAAAATTTCCATAGCTCGCCCTCTTATACGCTTCTCTTCTCCAAAAAAACGCGGTAATCTAAATATAGATTCCAAATATGTATAGTTTGTTTGAAAATCAAAACCTATGAGAACATTATCTATTACGCTCATAGTATGAAATAGGCGAATATTTTGAAAAGTTCTTGCTACTCCTCTTCTTACTATAACATGTGGTTTAAGAGTATTTATTTTTTCATTTTTAAAAATAACTTCCCCATCGGTTGCTTGATAATTACCTGTTATAATATTAAACATGGTAGTTTTTCCAGCACCATTTGGCCCAATTAAGCCATATATCTCTTTTGAATTTACTGCAAAAGTGGTACTGTTTATAGCTGTAACTCCACCAAATTTTTTAGTTACATTTTTTAATTCAAGTATCACAATTTACTCTTTGGCTTAAAAAGGTCTTTTAGCTCTCGTTTACCCATAATGCCCTCTCGTGCAAATAACATTACTAGAATTAGTATAATAGAGAAAACTACCATTCTCATACCAGGCATTGCGGGAGTTTCAAAAAAACCAAAGTTCATAGGTTCATCTAAAAATCTCATCCACTCTGCTCCACCAATAACTAAAATAGTACCAATAATAGCACCTGTCGTACTTCCTAATCCTCCAAGAACTATAATGATAAGAAGTTGAAATGTAAAGAAAAATGTAAATAAATCTGGAGATATGCTTGTAAGAAGTGCTGCTAGAAGACCCCCACCAACACCTTCTAAAAATGCACTTGTACAAAATGCAAAAGTTTTTATTTTAAAAGTATTGACTCCCATGGCAATTGCGGTATCTTCGTCATCACGAACAGCTTTCATGGCACGACCATATTTAGAGTTTACAATATTGAGTATTCCCCAGACCGATAGTATGGCTATGCCTCCTGTCCAATAGAGATTTGAAAATTCTGGTATGTCATTGAGTCCTAAAGAGCCGTTTGTAATTTCTGGATTATTTATTGCTAAAATACGAATAATAAAACCAAATCCAAGTGTTACAATAGCTAAATAGTCTCCTCTTACACGAAAAACTGGAAAAGATAGACTCAAAGCAAGCAAGGCAGAAAAGACGCCTGAGAAAAAAAGTGCCCAAATAAAGTTTGCTTGAAGTCCCAAAATCCAAGGGTAAGGGTCCTCTATATCGTATTGATACTCTTTAGCATCGCCGTCTAAAAGTAGAAGTGCTGTTACATAAGCACCAATAGCAACAAAACCATTTGGCTCTAATGAAAACTGTCCAGCAACTCCATTAATGAGATTGTAACTAACTGCAAGAATAGTAAAAATTGCTATATTGTTTAAAATTCTTACGGTATATTCATCAAAATATGTTGAGGCAAGCCACATAAACCAAAGTGTTGTTGCTATAATAGCTAAGTTTATCCATTGATCTTTTCTTATAACAATACCCATAATTAAAACCTACTCTTATCGAAGTTTATACCTAATATGCCTGTTGGTTTAAAAAGAAGAACAAGAATAAGAAGTACAAAAGCAAAAGCATCTTTATATCCACTATATTCTGGTAAAAATGCAACAACAACAACCTCTGTAAAACCTATAATAAATCCACCAATTACCGCACCACCAACACTTCCAATACCGCCCACCACTGCGGCTGCAAATGCTTTAAGTCCTATTAAAACACCCATCATAGGTTCTACACTTGGGTAATTAACTGCCCAAAATATACCGCCTATTGCAGCGAGAGCCGAACCCATGCCAAAAACCAACATTATGATTCTATTTGCATCAATTCCCATAAGATTCACAGTGTTTACATCAAATGCTAAAGCACGAATTGCCATTCCATATTTTGTTTTATATAGAACCCAAAGAATAATAGCTAAAAGCAGTAGTGTTACAATTGGTACAATCAAGGAAGCCACGGAGAAAATAATACCACCCACATTTATAATGTACTCCATGTATTCTGGAACATTAAACGGTCGTGGTGTTCCTCCAAAAAAGACATTAAAGGTATTTTCTAAAAAGAAACTAATACCAATTGCAGTAATTAAAAGTGAAATTTTAGGGGCATTTCTTAAAGGTTTATATGCAATTTTATCTGTAAGCATACCCAATAATGAAGAGCCTACTACAGCCAAAAAAGTAGCAGCAACAAAAGGTAACCCTAAAACTGCCATACCAAAATAACCTAAAAAAGCTCCTACCATCATGATGTCGCCATGAGCAAAATTAATGAGTCGCAATACTCCATAAACCATCGTGTAGCCTATGGCTATTAAAGCATACATACTTCCCAAGCTAAAACCATTAATCATCTGTTGTATAAATTCAAGAGAATCCATTAGCACCCTTTAAAATCCTATACATGTAACAATTAAATTGCTACATGTATAAGATTCTCCTCCTAAATAAAGGAGGAGATATTAGTTATTTATGGATTTACTGTTGTCTTGTATACAGATTTTCCATCTTTAATTACTTTAATTACCGCAGAACGAGTTGCATTTCCTAAGCTATCCATGTTAATAATTCCAGAGACTCCCTCAAAGCCTTTTGATGCTTTTATCTCTTTATTTATGCAAGCACTATCGCTAGAATCGCTACATCTATTCATAGCATCAACCAATAGAAAATATGTATCCGCTCCAAGTGCAGTAAATGAGCCTAACTCTTTTTTACCTGTCTCTTTTTCATAAGTTGCTATAAAATCTTTAGACCTCTGTGTAGGAGGTGCAGTGTAGTCAAAAAAGTCCGTATACATGTAGTCTTCAACTGCTTTTCCACCTAAATCTATAAAAATTTGATTTGCAACACCATCTCCAGAGAACATAGGTTTATTGAGTCCAATTTGTTTTGATTGACGCGCTATCATAGATGCTTCGGGGTGGTATAGTGGTAAAAACATAAAATCAGGATTAACAAATTTGATTTGTGAAACTACTGCTTTAAAATCTTTATCACCTGAAGTAATTTTTATTTTCTTAACAATCTTTCCCCCACCTTTAGTAAATGATTCTTCAAAAGCCTTTGAGAGACCTAAAGAGTAAACTTGAGCTTGATCAACAATAACAACAGCGGTTTTAAAACCTAAATCTTTTAAAGCATAATTAGCAACAACTTCTCCTTGAAATGAGTCCATAAAACAGACACGATTTGCAAAATCTCTTTTTGCTGTAAGTTTATCGTTTGTTGCAACAGACGCAATAACAGGAATTTTTTTCTTGTCTGCTATGGCAATAACTTGAGCGGTATTTGTGCTAGTAAGTGCACCTAATAATGCTACTGCTTTGTCAGAACTTATGAGCCTTGTTGTAGCCGTCGCTGTCTCTACTTTGTCGCCTTTGTTGTCTACTAAAACAAGCTTAATAGTGTCTCCATTTTTTAGAGTAGGTTGAAGTTTATGAGCTAGTTTAATACCCTCATAAGTAACTTGACCATAAGATGCAAGTGGACCACTCATGGGCATAATAGCCCCAACTTTGATCTCTTTAGCCACTACCATAGAAGCTAAAAGCACAACAGATGTTGCCAATGTAATAAATTTTTTCATCTATTTCCTTTTTTTTAATTTTAATGTAATTAAGTTAATTTCGAGTTAAATTATAGGAAAAAACTTACTTTAAATTTTTTCCTATCTAACTCTTTAGAAGTTACAATTTCTCACTTAAGAGAGACTTTGAAGACAAAAAAAGTCAAGATTGTTAAACAATCTTGACTTAGTATAAGTATTTTTTAAACTACACAATTAAAAAGTGTATTTAGTCTCGAATCTAAC
>JAERRW010000059.1 GCA_016735235.1 Sulfurospirillum sp.
CCAGAGAGCGATAGTGTGACAGAGTGACAGAGTGACAGAGAGAGTGAAAGAGAGAGTGACAGAGAGCAAGAGAGGGCATGCGAGTTTATTTTTGATATAATTAGGTATCTTATTTGAAAGGGGCTTGAGTTGGAAAGATTAAAAAATAAAATTGACCTACACAAAACTTATCTAAATCATATTTTAGTGATTATAGTAACAGTTGGTGCTGGTGTTACAAATATGTTTTTAAAGCATGATATAAATGTCGTTTTTTTCGTTGGTGTCGTTGTTTTGATGGTTTTTATAGCTACTTATGGTATAATGGCTAATAAATTAAATAAAGAATTAAAGGATAAATGATGGATATTCAAACTATGGCTAATATTTCTATGGTTCTTATTGGTATGGCATTAATCTCTATACCTTTAATCGGTAGTTATAACATACTTACCGAAAAATAGCTGATGAGGTCTTAGAGCCTCATCTCTGCTTAAATAAGTTGTAATACTCTACAACTGTAAATCAACTAATAAAATTTTTTAATATCATCTCTGCATTTATTAAATGATGAGTTCTTATAGCACCATCTTTTGAAATAATATCGCTAGAAATTTGCACAGGTTGAGTTCCCACGATCTCTTGAGTTGATAACTTTTCTTTTACAAGATTTTCAATATCAAGATATGGCTTAAATAATCCCTCTGTTCTACTATCTTTCATTATATATCCTGTGTACTCAAGAGTTAAACTTATTAAATCCTTTAAGCTATTTATAGCCCATTGTGGAGCTTTTTCTAATTCTTCGACTGTAACTTCCATATATTCACTAAAAGAGCTTATATCGTAACCTGATAGCTTTAATAGGTTAGTAAAAGCTTCTTCTTTTGTCTCAGCTACAATCATAAAGCTATTTGTTTTTATTTTATACATAGTTATACCTTTTATTTATTGTTCAGATTATCTTTTTATCGTTTAATTAATCAATGTGGATTTTTTCCAATTTTAGTTCATCAACTTTCCCTTTCGACTCTTTTTCTAATAGTTACACTCAAAAGAACACTAGGAACACCAAATTACATTAAAAATTAAAAAAGTGTAACCAAGATAAAAGCCTTAAATAAGGGATTGAGAGATATTAAAAGTAACTAAGTTACATTATTACACTAAAAAACTATACTACCCATAACAATATTAATAAAATAAATATATAAGCTATTTAAAATATACATATAACTATAAGCACACTATAGAAAAAAGCTGTAATAGTGTAACTAATGGATATAAAAAGCCTTAATTGTAGGTTTCATTGATATATTTAAAAAATGTAATATGATGTAATCAAGTGTAATATGATGTAATTTAAGAGGGTAAAAGTGTAACTGAGTGAGAAAATATCAAATTTTTAAAATGGTATTTTTTCATTATCTTCATCAGTTGGATTTATTGCATGTTTAGGAAATACGAAACATCTTGATTTTAATCCACCAAGAAGCTGTACAGGTTTGGTTTTTGAGTTAGTACCTAAGATAATATTTCTATCTTTTGTAAGAGCTTCTATAACTTGAGTTAATACAAATCCCTCTTTATGACAAAAATCTCTTACTATGTTATTTATAACTGCTACTTCACTATTGCTTATTTTTCCATATACAACATTTACTTCGCCATTATTAAACTCAGTAACAAAGTTGTTTATATTTTGACCTATAAAACTCGCAAATGTATCTAAGAAAGCAGAGCCTATGTCTTTGGTCTTGTTCATCTCTTCTTTACTTTCAGACACCAAGTCATTTATATATTTGAATTGTCTGTTATATATATCATCATCAATAATATTATGCTTCTTTAAAAATCTTAAAACAGTAAGCATTCCATAAAATAGATTTTCCTTACCATCAAGTCTCCAATTTAACTTAGTTTCAAGCTCATTAAAACTTGATTGAAGTATTTTTTTATCTTGGTGGATTATATCTATCCATTGAGCTACAAATAAGCCATAATTTTTATCTAAAAGAGTTCCCACTTTTGTTTTGTCAATACCATTCCAAAGGTCGTTTACATTTAAGTCTAAAACTCTTCTTGTAAGTCCTAAGGGTTTGTTTTTACCCTCAAGGCTTGATTTATTAATAATCTCATTTATATTTTTTTCGCCTGTACTAAATAGCACACCTTTAAATGTTTTAGGCTCTCGCTCTAAAATTTGATCTTCTTTAACAAATGCTCTAGCTTTACCTGTACCCTCTGCAAATAAATATAATGCTTGGATAACATCAGATATACTTTTAGCACTCTCCAGCTCATCACACCACATAGGTACACATTTCATAGTTTCCCAATAAGTCTCTAAACCATTAAGAGTCGCTTGCCAATTTTTACCATAGTGTGAAGTGCTTGGAATACCATATAAAGAGATGGCTGCTTTTATACCAAATGATTTGCCCTCTCCTCTAAGTCCACCTACATGGATAGTATAATTCATTTTGTCAAGTTCATTAACTATACCATACAAGCTACTTATTAAGCTACCAAGTAAAAGTACAAATGCTTTGCCTTTTCCCATTTCCTTAATCATCTCGAGCTGATTGTTGAGTGTACCTTTTGTTTTAAATCTATTTTGAAGTTGAGCTGGTTTATCTAACCACACACACTCATTCTTTAATGATGGTAAATAAAAAGTACCTTTATTCCAACCCGTTTCAAGCTTACCGATTTTAGTTGTGATATTCTCTTCATTTAGTCTTATATACTCAGATATAAACTTAGTTACATAGTTAGCTTTCAAGCTATCAAATATCTCTCCTGTATCAGCAAACAGTCCAGCAACTCTTTTATTTTCTATTAAATCTCTACCTGATGCAATAATAGTTTTTTGATAACCACTCTCTATTTTTTTAATTTCAAAATAGGCTCGGTCTTTTGCCATGATTTTACTATTGATTGTAAATAATTTACAAATAGGCATAACATCTTCTTTAAAGAGATAATTAAGATATTGTTGATTAATTGAGAAATCTTTGGGAAATGTTATATTTTTTATAATTTTAAAGATATTTTTGTAGTTTGATACTTGTTTATCTCTAACCTTTTTTATAATCTCTTGTTTTTTTTGAGCTTTAAAGTTTTTATAAAGGTCTAAAATTACTTTTTTAGGGACTCCCACCATTTTAGCTATTTTTTCAGTTGTTTTGTTTTCTAATATATTATCATTTACACTATATAGATGCTCATACAATAAATAATAACCATTTTTAGCTAAAGTTTCAGTTAGATTATCTTTTTCTAGTAGCTCAGTTATATCATTACTAATATCTTGAGTCTTAGGCTTTTTTGATTTTTCGATATGTTTTTCCATGAGCTCTTGCTTTTTTTTTAATGTTTTAGCAGGAACTGCTTTTTTAGCTTCATTTTTGATAGCAGTGATTTTTTTATCAATATTATTCATTATTTATCCTCACTTTGAAGATAATTAACAAAGTCAAGCCCACTATCAAAATCAAAAAAGTTTTCAATAGCTAAGCCTAGCTGCGATATAAAATTCTCATGAGCTTTAGCTCCAGCTTTGTCTCCATCAAACATAGTTATTATGCTAAAACCACGAGTTTGGTAGTTGTTTATATAGTCTATTAAAGCTTGATTGATTTTATTAGATGTACTCTCAAGAGGAATATATGGAACTGAATATAAAAGAGCATTAAGTCCATTTTTAATGCCCTCTCCAATGATTAAATATCTATCATCTATACTTTGATTATCCAAGATGTGTTCTACTTCTTTTCTAAAAGGATATAAGAAATGATCACCTCTATTATGACTATTTTTGTAAATATACTTTGGATTTTCCCAATCTTTATAGTTAGCTGGTTTAGTAGGTCTGTAAGATATAATGTCAACTATTCTATTATTATCATCTCTTAAGATGATACTAGGACAGTTCCAAAAATTACTCCAGCCTAAAATATTACTAAAAAGATAATCTATTTTTTTTCCATATTCTTTTGGAAGTTCTGTAGTTTCAAATAGTTTAGCAAATTCAGTTATAACCATATAGTGAGTAAGTATGCTATTTTTATCTAAGCACTCAGCTGGTCTGCGATATTTTACATCATTTATCTCTTTAGTTCCAAAGTAACCAAGCTTTTGAAAATCAATAACTTTTTTAGCTTTTTCTTCTTCTTTTCTTTGTAACTGTTTACTTGGGTCAATGATATAATCATCATTTCCACTAAGAGTTTTTAGTCTATTTATTCCTTGAGCTAAGTCTATTTTTTCCATATACATAACTAAGTCTAAAACTGAGCCACCTGTAATACTCCCATTAAAATCGCTAAAGATTTGTTTTGTTGGATTTATTACTATGCTAGTATTATCTTTATATTTGTAGTTAGCTCCGTTTTTTACAACTTCGCCATATAGCTCTGCTACTGTGAGTATGTCTAGTAATTTTTTTAATTGTTCAACTGTTATTTCATTATTCATATTATTTCCTATTCTTAATAAATCATTAATCAATCATAGGCTATAATACAAGTAACGACTCAAGTTTTATAGCTTATAAAAGACTAGGTAGATTTTACAATCTGCCTTTTTTTATGTCCGATTTTCCCCTCTAACTCCAACTTGAATTAAAAAGTTTCTAATAAATGTCTCCAATACTGCCGACCTATTTAAATTTTCTTTGTCTGCATAAGTATTAAAATCACTTATCAAATCTTCGCTAATTGAGTAGTTTACTCGTTTCTTTTTGTATCTAATGTTTGGAAATAGTGATTGTTCTCGTGGAACTATATATCTTTTATCTTCCATATCGTATTCCTCAAAATGAATTTATACAAAATCATACACACTATTTACTTAATACTGGATAAAAATACTTCTTTTAACCTACAATTTGTAAAATTAATTAAAAATCACTCCTTTTATTTTGGTTTACTATCTCTTCTATGGCTCGAACTGATAGCCCATAAGTATCAGCTAGAGCCTTGTATCTTGTGCCATATTCTACATGGTCATATTTGATACATCTATCTCTTTTGTATATGATAAAGTCTTGTATTTGTGGAATTAAATCTTTTTTATTTTTATATTCTTTTGTAAAATCTATATAGTTTAAATCTTGGTTTGTAATATCTGAGATGATGCAGCCTAATAAAGTGATCTGTTCATCAGATAATTTTTTAGCAATTCCACGACTTGAGTTTCTTTTGTCTGTATCATAATATTCATCTCTAAAAGTAATATAGTCTTGTCTTGTTATTTGATATTCTCCCTCGACAAGAATAGCATTTAAAAAACCTTTTTTAATATATAAATATACATTTTGTCGTTCTGTTATCAATAAGTCTGCTACTTGTGAAGTTGAATACATCATTTAATAGTTTCCCTCTTATGGTCTCTTAGTTTTACCCATGCACGAGCTGGTATTCCAAAAGTATCTTCAATTAAAATAGCTTTATCAAGTCTTGGAAGATTTGTAAATCTTTTATACTTACCAGCCATATTAATATCAACATTTACCAAACTAGCTATGTCTTTCGTTTTAATATTTGAAATGAGTTTTTTATAATCTTCTAATTTTGTATTCATAATTATAATAGTAACTGAATTACTATTAAATAACAATTAATATAAATTAAATATCTTTTCATATCTTATATTACGATAAGTTCGGATAAAATAGTAATTAAATTACTTATAAGGATAAGATATGTTTGGATTACTTGTTAGAAAATATAGAAAAGATATGAAATATACACAAGGAGAATTGGCTCAAAGGTTGGAAATAATATTGCATAGAACAATAACAAATGAGAATGTAAGGTCATGGGAAAATGGTACTAATCCTAAGTTAGATGTTATAGTTGCTATTGCTGAAATTTTAGATATTCCTGAACAATTTTTATTTGATGATGGAGTTGAAAAAATAAATAAAATAGTATCCAAAGAGATGCCTAATTTTAAAAATATAGTTAGTCATACAAAAAAGATAAGTTTGTTAGATGGATATGTGGGTGCTGGAAGTGCTGGAATTATGGATAAAGTTAACACAGTTGATTTTATATACATTGATAACTATATGATAAAAAAAGCTTATCAAAAAGAGGATGTTAAAGGCTTGACTGTGGTAGGAGATAGTATGTATCCATATATTAACTGTTGTGATATAGTTTTGTTTGCACCTGTAAAAGATTATGGTAATTTAACAGATGGAAAATATATAATCACTACTATGGCTGGGACACAACTTAAAAATCTTTCTTTTAGAAGTAATGGCGATATATTAATATCGTCTTGTAATAAATCTTATCCTGATGAGTTGATCAGATGTTCAGAGACTCAAGAAAATATAGATATAAATGGGATTGTAGTTGGTAGGATTTTAAAGAGTTAAAAAGTGAGCTGCTTAAGAAGTTAAACAACTCTTATATTATGGTGCTTGTAAAGAAATAATATAAATTTATTTACAAAATGATAGTGCTTTTTTAATAAATGGCGATAAGCTTACTTTAGTACCTTTTATTTTTGGATCATCTCTCCATATTGGATTAATATTTCTATTAAACATTCTAGCACTATGCCCTGTTAAACCATAAGGTAAATCTCCCAATTTAACAACTACAAAAGGCAACTCAGACTCACAACCTATATATACTTTATCAACCGTAAAAGCCCAGTTTTTACCATAATCTTCTTTTTTTATGAGAGTGTCTCCGTCTGCAAATACTAGAGAGCTTAATATTATAAGTGAAATAAATATTTTATTCATAACTTACCTTTTTTATTTTGATTGTATCGAACTTTTATACAAAGATTGATAAAAATTCCACATTGATTAATCTACTTTTAGTCCATATTTTCTTTTAATTATATCTTATTCTTACACAAGGAACGATAAGAATCCACATTGATTAAATATAAGCCTTTTTGACAAAATACAAATATAGATAATTATTTAGGGGTGTTTTGTTTTGGAAAGTTGGATATTAAGTTTAGTAATTGCTTTAGTGGGTGTTGTCTCTTCTTTCGCCGTTATAAAACAAAAAGTAAATGAGGGTGTTTTAAAAGATACTGAACAAGATATTATATTAAAAGAGATTGAAAAATTTATGAATGAAAGGTCTCCATATTTAGACCATCTATTCAGATTTGAAATTGAGATGAAAAAGAAAACTGAAAACCACACCTCCCAAATTGTTAAATTACAACAAGAAACTTTGACGATGACTGAAGTTAGAAATGAATTTGTATCTAAAGAAATGTTTAGGCAAATGGAAAAACATATAGATGAAAAATTTGTCAAATTAGAAAATGGTATAGAAAAAATACTAACAAAGCTAGAAAGTAATTAAAATGCAAACATACGGATTAGTAATTGAATTTAGATATGAGCCACTTGGAAGTGGTAAAGTATTGGAGTGTAAAGTCAATACAGGTGAGCGACCTACTAATTGGTTAAG
The DNA here is from genome assembly GCA_016735235.1 of Sulfurospirillum sp. Classification (GTDB taxonomy): domain Bacteria; phylum Campylobacterota; class Campylobacteria; order Campylobacterales; family Sulfurospirillaceae; genus Sulfurospirillum_A. The sequence continues at coordinate 7,437 of JAERRW010000059.1, forward strand.
AGTAAAATCAAATGCCTCTCTTTCTTTAATCGAACATATACCTATGAGAATAAACGATCTTGTTGTTGTTGTCTCTGATGATGATAGTGATGATGGTTTTGTAGATAGAAATATACCTTATAAAGAGACTGTTTTACCCAATGATATAGATGAGAATATATTTTATAAAAAGTTTGAAGATGGAACTATTTATAAACATAATGTAAAAACTAAAAAAATAATTTTAGATACTCCATGTGATATATCAATCACAACCGCAAAAAATATAAATGTTGAATGTAATACTTCAAATGTAAAAGCAGCTCAAGTAAATATAGATAGCTCAGATATTAACAATGGTCTTGGTGGTACAGGTGTTCAAACTGATGATAGTGTTTGTAATCTTACAGGCTTACCATGTAGCAATGGAAGCTCTACTGTAAAGGCTACGATGTGAGTACCGTACTAAAAACTATGATAAAAGCTGAAGCTGTAAAAGTTGGATTTAAGCCTACTGACATGAACGATAAACTATTTGAGGCAATAGCTCAAGGTGTATCAAAATATCTCAATACAAAAGTTTTAGCTGATGTTAGTGGTGGATCAAGCAGTGGAACTCATAAGTTGGTAGCCTCATGATACAAATATTAAGCAGTAACCTACCTTTGGGACTTGATGGCTATTTGGTAACAGCTGAGCAAAGTTTCATCGATGGACTTACAACTCAAAGAGGAAGTGTTATTGGGAAGCCTGACTATGGTACTGATTTACCAAGATTAAAACATAAAGCATTTGGCAGTGATTGGTTGATTGAGTTTAGAAGATGTTTAAAAGATGCCTGTAAGCATGACCCACGATTAGAGTTTAAAAGTGCATTGATAAATGATAGTGAGGTCGGAGCTGGAAAGTTATATTTTGATGTTCAGATAGGACACTATATATTAAAAGGATTGGTTAATGTATAGAGAAATAGAAAATAAACTCTCTTCTTTAGAAGAGCCTACAGCATTTCAAACTAAGACTTTTGATGAAGCCTTGCTTGAAAATATAGAGTTAGCAAAAAATATACTTAGTACAAAAGATACAGAGTGGTTTCCTCTTGAGTCTGACCCATATATGAAAAAATTAAGAGTAGCAACTCTTAGACAAATGTTTAATCAAGAGGATAAAAAAGAGACTATAAAACAAGAGTTAGTAACAGTTGCAACAAGTGTAGATTTAGACCACTTAGGAACTAAAGAGCATATTTTTAGAGATGCTGGAGAGTATCCATACATTAACTTTGAATTTACATTGTTAAGCCCAAGTAGTAGTGATATTGTGATACCAGCTGGACTTATTTTAAATAGTGATGATGATAAATACAAATCGCACACAGTAGAAGATGTAATAATTCCAGCAAATAGCTTGAGTGCAATTGTAAAAGTTGAGTTAGAAGATTATATCGCTCAAAGTGATATAAAAACAGAGCAGCTTATTACAGAGCTAACTTTTGCAGTAGATATAAAACAACTTGATATTTTTTCAAATGGAGCAACTGCTGAGAGTGATGATAGATATAGATCGAGAATTATAAAAGCAAATGATAGAAAATCAACTGCTGGGAGTGAAGATAGTTATAAATTTTTTGTATATAACTCAGATAGTAGAATAAATGATGTCAAAGTTATATCTGAAAAGGTGCTTTGTGTAGATATTTATATTGCTTCTTTTGATAATAATATAGATGAGCTCATGATAAATAGAGTTTTTGAAGCTGTCAATTCTAAAAAAGTGCGACCTCTTGGAGATAAAGTTTCAGTATATCCAGCAGTTAAAAAAGTGGTTGATATAACTGCAACTATTGAAGTATTTGACCTTTTAAAACAATCAGAAATAAAAACAAATATAGAAGCAAATTTTAAAGATAGTTTTTTTATAGCTCAAAATTTTATTATGAGTGATTTTATAAGAAAGTGCCATATAGATGGTGTATATCGTGTTAAGAGTGAATTTCAAGATGTAATTGTATCAAACAAAGAGATTATAACTATGGGAACTCTTGAGCTAAACTTCATGGAGGCTGTGCTATGAGTCTATTACCAAATAACTCTTCTTTAGCAGACCAAGAGTTCGCTTCATTGGTTGAAAAAATTGTAACTGAAGATTATCAAGCTTTAAAAATTAATCCCTTGAGTTGTGATATTAGATTGTTACCACATTTAGCAATTTGTAAAGATGTAAATATTGCAGGTCTTACTGAAAGTGAGGCTCGTACTTATATTAATAACTCTCAAGATATAAAAAAATATACTGGGACTGTATATGCAGTAGAGCAAAGTATCAATGTTTGTTTTGAAGATGGAAAGCTAAAAGAGTGGTTTGATACAGATTTAGAAGAGGGTTACTTTGATATAGATGTAACTTTAAGAGCTGACCCAACAAAACTTTATGATGCTAAAAAGTTTAAAAAAGCGAAGGAATTAATAAATAAAGCTAAAAATGTAAGAAGTCATTTAGGTATATTTTCTTTAAAAGTCCCTAATTCTAATGGACAAATAAAACAAAGTGGAGGTGTAATTATTAACTTGAATTTAACAAATAGCTTGACTTTTAATACAAGAGCAAAAATATATATTGGTGGAGGTACACGATGTCAAATAGTTTAATAGCTGTTCCAAATAGTGGTGCTTTAGAAATCATTAAAAATGAACTAAAGAAAAATGTAAAAAAATATATTTTAGTCGGCTCAAATGATAGTAATAACTTAACTCTTGAAAATATACTAGATAGTGATTTTACATATAACGATGTAAAAAACTTTATTTATTATGAGCATGAATTACATAATAGTATTTTTGATAGTGATGGAAATCTTAGCATGGAAGTATTAGTTCCAGCGAACAGTAAGCTTTTAGATTGGAGTTATGCTTTGATAATAGTATCAGAAAATAACGACCTAATAGCTACAACAAAGCTCCCTAAAATGCAAATGGATGAGGGTATTGGTATGCAGTTGACAGTTAAAATTCCAGTTAGTGGAGAGGCTGGAACTATTAATTTCAAAGCAAATGATTTAATCACATGGAACGAAGCAGATGAGTTTTTTATCTCTAGTAGCTTATCAAATTTAAGACTTCAAGCTGTAGTTTGCCATGAGATTATAAAAGATGAATTTAAAAAAGTAGGAGTGTAAATATGAATATACAAAAGATATTTAACAATGCAACAAAAGCACTTGAGGATATAACTTTAACAGTTAAAAATCAA
>JAERRW010000066.1 GCA_016735235.1 Sulfurospirillum sp.
ATGACACAAAAAAATTTAAAAAATTATATACATGAATCTGAAAGAATAGAACAAAAAATAGAAAAAGAGAAAAACCCTAACTCAATGCTAATTGTATTAAGATTAATAGAAAAAAGAGAGATATATACACTAATAAGAGAGTTAGAGAATAGTTTAATGAAACTTAAAAATGAAAAAAATGTACTTCTCTCAACAAAAACAAGCCAATTAATAGAAGAAAAAAATATATTAGAATCATCACTTTTGTCACATAACTATAAAAATACAGCGGTAGTTGGAGCAATTATTACAAGTGACAATCCAATAAAACCAAAGAAAAGTCTTATTATAGTAGTAACATTTATAACAGGGATTATATTATCAATATTTTTAGTGTTTCTTTTGGAATTTATGAAAAATACAAAAGAAGAGAGTCTAGATAAAACTGAGTAGATCGCCTCTTGCTCCTAAACAACTTAACAGATTATAACAATTAAAATGAGAAGTAAATTTACATCTATTGCAAAAGTTCGAAAACAACAACGCGATATTATTGAAACTCATTTAGCTAAAGCAAGATTTGAAAAACATGAAATAAAACAAAAAATTATATCTTTATATAAAGATATAGATAAGATAAAAACCCCCACTAGCGGAAATATCTTTTTGATGAATATAGCTAGAGAAAAATTGGTTATAATGCGAAAAGCAAAAGATATTTTAAATGAAAAACTTTTTGCAAAAAATATAGAGATAGATAAGCTAAAAGAGCAATATAAATTAACAAATATAGAGTTTGAAAAAATAAAGTATCTCGAAGAGCAGGATTTTCAAGAGTCAATAAAAAAAATTAAAAAAGAAGAGAGTTTAAATATGGATGAGATAGCAAACATGCTTTTTATCAATAAAGGGCGAAATTGAGAATTTTAATAGTAGTATTTATGTTTATTGCAACAGTTTTCGCACAAACCATTGACTGTACCCAAATTTTTGAAGAGAGAAAATTAGAACTTTTAAAAGAGATAGAGAAGATAGACGAAGCAAGACAATCTTTTGAGGCACTTCAAGGTGCAACTAATGCACTATTTGATAAAAAGCAAGCAAAAATAGATTCACAAACAAACGATTTAAATATTACAATGAGCGAGATAAAAATTCAAGAAGAAGACATAAAAAAGATGATAGAAGAAAACAGCATGCTTTTAGAGACAATAAGTGATATAAAAAATAACAAAATAAGTGAAACATACTCAAAAATGAAAGACTCAGCAGCAGCAGCTATCTTTGAAGAGATGAGCGTAGATGAATCAGCAGCAGTTATTTTTACCTTAGAAGCTAAAAAAGTATCTAAAATAATGGCAAAGATGGAGCCTGAAAAAGCTTCAAAAATTACACAAAGATTAGTTCTTGGACCTCCATTTGAATAGATTTTATATTCTAATATTTTTAATATTTTTTCTAAGCGGATGTACTGCAATAACTGGACATGGTGAGCTATTGAACTCTTTTGAAAAAACTGTAGAAAAATCTTCTTGCGACTACTCTTTTGTGGAAAAAAGAGTTGAAAAAAAAGATGACATTATTCTTTGGGCTTCACAAGGAGGCATACTTTCAAGAGACTGTTTTGATTACAAGAAAAGTAACTACATGTTTGATCAAGCAGAAAACATATATAAAAGTGATGTAGATCTACAATCAAATTTTAGCAAAACAAGGAGTAAAACAAGTTCAATATTAATAAATAAAAATATCAATGAATATACAGGAAATGAATATGAAAAAATAATGCTTAATACTTACAAGGGCTTAAATTCTATGGCTTTAAATGATTTTGAAGATGCTAGAGTAGAATTTAATAGGGCACTTGATAGACAAAGAAGAGCAAAAGAGTATTTTCAAAAAGATATAATAAAAGCTCAAAATAGAAGTAAAGAAGATAAAAATTATCAAAAAGCTCAAAACAAGCAGACTCAAAAAGCCATATATGATAATTATGAAGATATATTTAGTGGTTTTGAAGAGTATAGTGATTTTGTAAATCCTTATGCTACATACATAAGTAGTCTTTTTTTTCTTTTAGATAAAGATTTTTCTAAATCTAGAGATCTATTAAAAGAGTCATTAGCAATGCAACCTACAAATAAGCAGATAAAAAAGGATTTTGAACTTTTAGATGAATTAATGGGCTACTCTAAAAATGATAAAAACTATGCTTGGATTATCTATGAAAATGGGCAAAGTATGGTAAAAAAAGAGATAAGCATGTCTATACCTCTTTTTCTATTTACAAATGATCTGTATTATACCACCTTAGCTCTACCAACACTATACGAGAGAGATAGTTCTTATGAGTATATTCAAGTTGAAAATCAAAAAAGTGTGATTATAGCAAATATGGATAGTGTTATAAAAGCAGAATTTAAAAAGCGTTTTCCTCAAATTGCTTTAGAAGCAACACTAAATTCAATAGTAAAAACATATTTGCAATATGAGTTAAATCAACAAAGCCCGATAGGTGGGTTTTTAGGTGCATTTTATCAAGGCTTAACAAACAAAGCAGATATTAGAAGCTGGACAACACTACCAAAAAACTTTCAAAGTTTAAGAGTAGAGCTAAACCATGAACCTATTATAATTAAAGATGACAAAAACAGAGTTATATCAACACTATTAGTTGATAACAATACACATGTACTTATATATATAAAATCTTCATCAAGAGGTAATGTAAAAGTACACAAAATAATAAAAGGAAGAAGATGAAAATAGTATTAGTAAGTTTAATAGCAATAGGAGCATTGGTTTTTACAGGATGTACATCAAAGCCCCATTATGTAGGTGTTAAAAATTCAAAAGACATGCCAACAACAATGAGTATTGACAGAAGAGACTTTGAAAAAGCTGCAAATGAAGCAATAAAAGACCTTCTTGATAGTGGAGCTTTAGATAGGCAAGATGGAGAGAAGTATGTTGTGGCTATGGGTAGAATGGTAAATGATACTACTCAAAAAATTGACACAGACATGTTAATTAAAAAGATAAGAATAGCCATGTTGAAATCTGGAAAAGCAGTTGTTACAACCGCAGTAAAAGCTGGTGGTGCTGAAGATGAGATGACTCATGAAGTTAGAAAATTAAGAGAAAATAGCGAGTTTAAGCAAAGCACTATTGCAAAAAAAGGCACTATTTATGCACCCGACATGTCATTATCTGGAAAAATAATGCAAAGAATAATAAAAGCAGGAAAAAAAGATCAGCTCGTAGAGTATTATTTTCACTTAACACTAACTCAGATAGAAACGGGTTTAGCTATTTGGGAGGGTGAGAGTATAGTTGGAAAAGTAGGTTCAAACGATAGTGTAATTTGGTAAAAAATACAAAAAGCATATATTTACTTTATTTTTGGTAAAATAGATAAAATTCTAAAAGTGTAAGGTCTATTAGTACAATGAAAATCAGATTACCACATGCACCATATATTGCAAATAAAATAGCTATTGATTTGCTAAATAGTGGCTTAGTTGCACTCCAAAGTGGGTTAGAGCCTATTATAAAAGTAGCACAAGAATTAATAGAAAAAGATATAAATAAAGAGATGTCGCTTGAAGAGAGAGTCGCCGAAATACTAGATGAAAATGAAGACGACATGGAATTTATGCGAATAGATAGGCGTAACATGTTTTGGCTTATAAAGAAAAAACTAGCCTTAGAATATAGTGTTGTTCTATCATACGAAGATAGATATAGCGACTTAGCCCACAAAATTATGGAAAAAATTTGGAAAGATGGGCTTGTGGAGTATAGAGTTGCAGAAAATCGCATCAAAAACATTATCTACACTGCTATGGAAAATTATATCTCTAGTTTTGAAGATGTTGAGGAAGAGGTGGCTCAAAAAATAACTCGCTATAAAAGAAAGTTGATTCCAGGAAGTCCAGAGTATGATTTAGTTTTTGAGAGACTTTATGAAGAGGAGCTAAGAAAAAAAGGCTTGCTATTGTGAATCTAAAACCTATTTGGATATACCTTGAAAATGGGATATTCCTTGAAGCAGAAAGCTTTGGATACAACGGAACAAAAATTGGCGAGATTGTATTTAACACTTCAATGAGTGGCTATCAAGAGATCATAAGCGATCCTAGCTATGCTGGACAATTTGTTATTTTTACTATGCCAGAGATTGGTATTGTTGGAACTAACGACCATGACATGGAGAGTAAAACTATCTATGCAAGTGGAATGTTTGTTAGAAATTACAATTCTAATGTATCAAACTTTCGTTCCACTGCAACTTTAAGCAACTTGTTAAACACTCATAAATCTTTAGGCATTTGCAGTATAGATACAAGATACTTGACAAAAATGGTAAGAGATAACGGCCCTCAAATGATGATAGCTTCTACAGAGATTAGTGATAAAAATATATTAAAAAATTTATTGAAAAAATCTCCTCATATTGAGGAAGTAAATTATATTAAAAAAGTTAGTACAAAAAAGAGTTATACTCACACAAGTGCTGCTTGGGACGAGTCAAAATTAATTTATAAAGTAGCTAAACCATATTTGGGCAAAAAAATAGTAGCTATTGATTTTGGTATAAAAAGAAATATTCTTAATGAACTTAGTGAAGTTGGTCTAGAAGTTGAAGTTGTGCCATATAACTTTAATGTGGACGAGCTAATAAGTCGTTATATTAATAAAGAAATTCATGGTGTTTTTTTATCAAATGGTCCTGGTAACCCCTTGATACTTCAAGATGAACTTAAAAAACTTAAAAAACTTATAGAAATAAAAATACCAATATTTGCTATTTGCTTAGGTCATCAACTTCTTTCGATAGCACATAATCACTTAACATATAAGTTAAAATTTGGGCAACATGGCGGAAATCATCCTGTTAAAAATTCTAAAACAAATATAGTAGAAGTAACCGCACAAAATCACAACTACAATGTCCCTAACTCTATTGCTAGTATTGCAAAAATAACTCATTTAAATCTTTTCGATAATACTATAGAGGGCTTAGATTATATCAATAAACCAATTTTTTCGGTACAGCATCACCCAGAAGCCAGCCCCGGTCCTCATGATAGCAAATACATATTTAAAGAGTTTGCAAACAGACTTTGAGTGTAGTAAAATAAATCAAAATAAATTTTAATTAAGCTATTTTACATAGTTTATACACTATAATTTTACCAATTATGTGATGTTTTATGACATAAATTATAATTAGGAGGAGATTGATGCAGTCTAGTAAAATAATTAACTATGACTATTCAGTTGCAAAACTCTTTGCAATTGCCACTATAGTTTTTGGCATTGTAGGGATGGTTGTTGGTGTTTGGATTGCTTTTCAGATGGCATATCCAGAGTTAAATAATTTGGCCAATGAGTATGGTACATTTGGAAGATTAAGACCACTTCATACTAATATAGCGATATTTGGTTTCATATTAAGCGGTGTTTGGGCAACTTGGTACTATATAGGGCAAAGAGTGCTTAAAGTTTCTATGATAGAATCACCGTTTTTGATGATTTTAGGCAAGATACATTTTTGGCTATATTTAGTTGGCGTTGTTGGCGTTGTTGTCTCTTTATTTATGGGAATTACTAGTTCAAAAGAGTATGCCGAATTTGAGTGGCCTATCGATATAGCAATTGTTGTAGTTTGGGTTATTTGGGGAATAGGTATTTTTGGTCTCATAGGAATAAGAAGAGAGAAGATTCTCTATATCTCTGTTTGGTACTATATAGCTACTTTTCTTGGTGTGGCAATGCTGTATCTATTTAACAATATGGCGGTCCCTACATATTTTGTAACAGGATTTGGAGATTGGTGGCACTCTGTTTCTATGTATGCAGGAACAAATGATGCTATGGTTCAATGGTGGTATGGACACAATGCGGTTGCATTTATTTTTACAGTTCCAATTATTGCTATGATCTACTATTTTCTACCTAAAGAGTCTGGACAACCTATATTTTCATATAAACTTTCAATTTTGAGTTTTTGGGGATTAATGTTTGTTTATCTTTGGGCAGGTGGTCATCATCTACTCTATTCAACAGTTCCAGATTGGGTGCAGACTATGGGTTCAATATTCTCTATTGTTTTGATTCTTCCTTCATGGGGTAGTGCTATCAATATGCTTCTTACCATGAAAGGTGAGTGGCAACAATTAAAAGATAATCCATTGATTAAATTTATGGTTTTAGCCTCAACTTTTTACATGTTTTCAACAATAGAGGGGCCTATTCAAGCAATTAAATCTGTAAATGCATTAGCACATTTTACTGACTGGATTCCTGGACATGTTCATGATGGCACTTTAGGTTGGGTAGGATTTATGATAATCGCATCACTACTTCACATGGCGCCAAGAATGTTTAAAAGAGAAATTTATAGTAAAAAGTTATTAGAATCACAATTTTGGATTCAAACAACTGGTATAGTTCTATACTTTTCAAGTATGTGGATTGCTGGTTTAACTCAAGGCATGATGTGGAGAGCCACTGATCAGTATGGTAATTTAGCTTACTCATTTATAGATACTGTAAATGTACTTCACCCTTATTACACAATAAGAGGTGTTGGAGGATTATTATACTTAATTGGTTTTTGCATGTTTGCATATAACTTTTATAAAACAATGACCGTAGGTAAAGAGATTGAGGAAGAACCTCATAGCACTTCACCTATGGCAGCTTAAAAGGAGGAGATAAAATGTTTCATTGGTTAGAAAAAAATCCATTCTTTTTTGCAGTAGCAGTATTTGTTGTTATAGCCTATGCTGGTATTATTACAATATTGCCGGATTTTATGAATAGTGCTAGACCAGTAGTCGGTACTAAGCCTTATACAGTTTTAGAGCTTGCAGGGCGTCATGTCTACATAAAAGATAGCTGTAATGCATGTCATTCACAATTAATTCGCCCTTTCAAGTCAGAAACAGATCGTTATGGAATGTACTCTTTGAGTGGTGAATATGCTTATGATAGACCTTTTCTTTGGGGTTCAAAAAGAACTGGACCAGATTTAATGAGAGTAGGAAACTACAGAACAACAGATTGGCATGAAAATCACATGTTAAATCCAAAAAGTTTAGTTCCTGGTTCAATTATGCCAAAATATGGGCACATGTTTAGCAATGTGGCAGATATTGAGACAGCATATGCTGAAGCTCTTACAGTAAAGAAAGTATTTAATGTTCCTTATGATGAAATAGATATGCCTAAACTTGGAACTTTTGAAGAGTCTAGTAAAATAGTTTTAGCAGAAGCTAAAATGATTGTAGATGACATGAAAAGCCCAGAGGTAAAAGCGGCATTTGCTAGAGGTGAAATTAAAGAAATCGTTGCTATTATAGCATACATGAATAGCTTAAAATAAAGGCAAAACGGTGGAAATGGAAACAATAAGAGAGTTACAAGCTTATGGGTATGCTTTTGCAAGTGTTTTTTTTGCAGGCATTTTTTATGCATATGTCTATTATTTGTACACTTCTAAAAAAAGCGGTAGAAAAGATTATGAAAAGTATGCAAACATGGCTCTTAATGATAACTTAAATGATACTCCAGTTGAGAAAATTGAACCGTTACAAGAAGAGAAACAAAAGAGGAGCAATAAATGAATTGGCTAAATGATAATGTAAACTTGCTAGGGCTTATAGGAGCTGCTGCAATTATAATCATCACTATTTTTGTTGTTGGGAAATATATAAAACAGATAAAATACGATAAGAGTACGGGCGAATTAGCAGATGAGAATTGGGATGGAATTGGTGAGTATAAAAACCCACTACCTATTGGTTGGTCCATCTCTTTTATAGGAACAATTATCTGGGCATTATGGTATTTTCTAGTGGGTTATCCACTAAATGGATATTCTCAAATAGGTGAATATAATGAAGAAGTTGAAGCTTATAATACAAAGTTTGAGAGTAAATGGGCAAATCCAGATGATCAAACTTTATTAGGCATGGGTGAAGGTGTATTTTTAGTACAGTGTGCACCATGTCATGGCATTACAGGAGATGGAATAAATGGCAAATCCGCAGATTTAACTATCTGGGGGAGCGAGAAGGCAATAGTTGATGTAATTGTTAATGGCTCAAAAGGCATGAACTATCCACTAGGAGAGATGCCCGCTGGATTACTAGATGCCACCAGTGCAAAAGCAGTAGCCGCTTACATGGTAGAAAAAGTAACAAAAACTGGTACACAAAATGCAGATTTAGTTGCTATGGGAGAAACTCTTTGGGTAACTTGTACTATTTGTCATGGGGAGGATTCTAAAGGTATGAATGGAAGCTCACCTGATATATCTAACTATGGTAAACCAGAGTTTATTGTAAATGTTCTCAACATTGGTAAAAAAGGCAGTATTGGTAACATGCCATCTTTTAATGATGGGCGATTAACCGATATTCAAAAGCTCTCTGTTGGTAAGTATGTCAACTCATTAACACAATAAGGACTGTTATGAATAATGCAAATAGAAATATTTTTGGACTACACGGTATAACAGGCATGTTAATAGCTACCGTACTTCTTTTAAGTATATTAGTTTGTTTTACAATATGGGGTATAGATGCTCAAAGAGAAGTTGCAAATAAGCCTTATGAGATTACAAACCCACAGGCAATTGAGATGATCAATAAAGCAAATGCCGATCTTATTAAAAGATAAAGGAGAGAGTTATGGTAGATAATATGGACAAGATAATAGCAGTAGCTCTTATTGTGATGGCAGTAGTTTCTGCTTGGGCAGTATTGACGCCAAATCACCTATTTATAGGATAATCTTGATAAGTAGACTCAATGATATAAAGCGAAGAGTTTTATTGCTCTTCACTTTTTTTATGCCATTAACAGTCATGGCAAATGCAACATATATTGTTGTTAATGATAATGTAATTAGTGAAAAAGTTTCTAAAAAAGTAGAGAGTTTAGGAAGTGAGCTTTTTTCTAAAACAGGTGTGAGAGTACATGTCTCTTTGCCTGCCTCACTAGGTAAACAAAGCATAGTAAAATATGAAACAGAGTTGGCTAAAACATTAAAAGAACCATATATTTTACTAACACTAGCTAAACAAGAGGAAAAAGTTGATATAATTTTTTCAGAAGGTTTAGAAAAAAAGTTTGATAAAGATAGAGTATTGAGTCCTTTTTCTTGGAGTGGTACAATTTTACCTATATTGGCAACAAAAAAAGAGAATGATAAATATAATGCAGCTGTATTAAACGGATATGCAGACATAGTAGAACAAGTTGCAAAATCTCAAAATATAGTTTTAGAAGGTGCAATAGGAAATATAAATAGAGACATATATCACTATCTTAAATTTGGCATATATGGATTTTTATTAATAATTTTTATAAGATATTTTTTTAATAAAGTGAGAAGGAAAAATGAATAATACAATAGAAAAAAATAGAAACTATTGGCCCCACTCAATAGTAGCAGTTCTAATTTTTATGGTTTTTGCTTGTGCAATGGTCGTAAAACTTGCAATGGATAATCCCGTGCAAATGGATAATTATTATTTAGAAAAGTATCAACAAGTTGATGAAAATATAAATAAAATAAGAGAAAAACAGAAAATATTTGAAGAAAATTTTACACTAGATTATAAAACTAAAAAATTTACTATGGGAATAAGTAATAGTTTTGAAATGAGTATAATAAATATTAAAGATAAAAGTATTGTAAAAAATGCAGATATAAGACTAGTAATATCAAGACCAGATACCAATGAATTTAATCAAGAAATTAGACTTAAAAGCACTAAAGACGGTACTTATGTATTTAATGGAATCAAAGCAGATAAACCAGGGCGCTGGCAAGTACTAACAAAAATTAAAATAGGCGAAAAAAGTAGCTTTAATAAACATGAAGTTTATGCTAGCAACTAAAACAATTTACAAAAATTACTCTAGATTTTATGAGCATTATTCTAATCATCTCTTTATCTATTAAAGGGTATAATTATTTTTCACAATTCGAGCAAGGAAATAGATGAAAATTGCTATAGTAAAACTCTCCGCTTTAGGAGATATTGTTCATGCTATGATTGTTTTACAATATATAAAAAAAGAGATTCCTAATGCAACTATTGATTGGTTTGTTGATGATAGGTTTTCAAAAATCTTAGAGAACAATCCTCATATAAATACTATTCATGCACTAAAATTAAAAAATGGTAATGCGAGCTTTTATAAAGAGTACAAAAAATTAAAAAAAATATCACCTTACGATATAGTCATAGATTTGCAAGGACTTATTAAATCTGCAGTCATTTCAAGAACACTTGGTAAAAACATAATTGGATTTGATAAAAACAGCATAAGAGAACCATTAGCCTCATTTTTTTACACAAAATCATTTGAAATTCCTTATGATGAGAATATCATAATAAGAAATATCACTCTTGCATGTAAAGCACTTAATTTAAAAGTACCTAATTTGCAAAATAAAAAACCATTTTTATACTCAAATTCCCCATTAAGTTTTAAGCCAACTCTCCTTGTAATTGTAGGATCATCTTGGAAAAGCAAGATATATCCAAAAGAGCATTATGTTTCAATTATAAATGCTTTACATGTAGAGACTTTTATATCTTGGGGAGACAAACATGAAAAACAAAATGCACAATTTATCTGCAAACAAACAGATGCTAAAATACTACCAAAACTAAATTTAGATGAGTTGAAAACTGTCATTTTAAATACTAGTTTAGTAATTGGAGGAGATACCGGCCCCACTCATATGGCTTTGGCGCTCAATACTCCTAGTATTACTATATTTGGCTCAACATCAAGCCTGCGAAATACACTTAAAACTGATATAAACTTAACTATAGATTGTGAAAAATATATAAATTCAAACTCATTAGATAAAAATGATTTTTGCATACAAAATATAAAACCAGAAAAAATTATATCCTTATCAAAGAAACTTTTAAAATGTTAGATTATGTATACTTGATTTTGTTTAAATTATTTGTTTTTTTTATAAAATATGTCCCTAGATTTATAACAGACTCTATATTGAATTTTTTTGCATTTTTTATATACAAGATAGACTCTCGTCATAAAAAGGTAGCTAAAGTAAATCTTGATTTAGTTTATGAAGATAGAAAAAGTGAGAGAGATAAAAAGCTAATTATAAAAAAATGCTATAAAAATCTACTTTTCAATATGAGAGATTTTGTGGAAAACCAAGACATATCAGAAAAGAATCTTCTCAAAAAAGTAACTATTCATAATGAACATTTTTACACTAATGTACATGAAGCAGGTAAAGGAGTTATATTTCTTACTGCTCATTATGGAAACTGGGAGCTTTTACCTTTGTGCGTTGGAGCAAATTACGGTAAACTTTGGGGAGTTGGAAGAAACTTGGATTCAAAAAAAATGAATGATGTTTTACAAAAAAATAGAAATCAATTTAACGTCCATATGTTAGAAAAAACTGGGGCTATTAGAGGATTACTTAAAGCTCTTAAAGCTGGTGAAAATGTTGGACTACTAGTAGATCAAAACACAAGTGAAAAAGAAGGTATTCTCATAAACTTCTTTGGAAAACTAGCTCGACACACTCCTTCAGCAGCTCTAATTGCTAGAAAAACACAAACACCAATAATCCCAGCTTACATAACAACAGATGACTACCAAAACTACGATATAACCTTTTATGAACCAATCATTACAGACAAAACAGATAATAGCGAAGAAGACATAAGAAAAAGTGTACAAGCACAAGCCGATATTACACAAAAAATAATTGAAAAAAAACCAGATGAATGGTTTTGGCTACATAGAAGATGGAAGAGTCAACATGGGGAGCTATATAAATGATTCTACAAGCAAGTAAAGCAACAAAGTACTTTTTAAAAAACATTAAAATAGATAATAAATTAATATTGAATAGTAAAATATCCGATATTAATAGTTACTTAGTTATTTTTCTAGGATTTTGTCTGCCTATATCAATTGCAATCACATCACT
>JAERRW010000102.1 GCA_016735235.1 Sulfurospirillum sp.
AGAGGAATAAGAAATATGATTTTAATGATAGACAATTATGATAGTTTTACATACAACATAGTTCAATATTGCTTAGAATTAGGTGCAAATATAAAAATAATTAAAAATGATGAGTTAAGCATAGATAAAATTAAAGCATTAAATCCACAAAAAATTATTATCTCCCCTGGACCATCAACTCCAAATAAAGCAGGGATTTGTTTAGAAGTTGTAGAGTATTTTAAAAACAAATTGCCAATTTTAGGTATCTGCTTGGGTCATCAAGTCATAGCACAATCTTTTGGAGCAAAAATAGTAAGAGCTAAAAATATGATGCATGGTAAGACTTCCATTATAAAACAAGAAGTGCCTACATGTATATTCAAAGGTTTACCTAAAAGTTTTACCATGACTCGCTATCACTCTCTTGTAGTTGAAAATAAAAACTTACCAGATGAGCTTATTGCAACATCGTACAGTACTGATGATTATGAGATTATGTCTTTGCATGTAAAAAATAGAGATATTTATGGAGTTCAATTTCACCCAGAATCAATTTTAAGTGAGTATGGCCACGAAGTATTGGATAACTTTTTAAAGATATGAAAGAGACAAGCTTAGTTTTTATTATAATTATTATAAGCACGCTACTGTTGCTTTATGGAGTTGACTCGCTTTCTATAAGTTACAAAGAAGCGGTTATACTGTTTGAAGAGAGATCCTTGCTCCATTATCTTGTCTATTTTTCAACTAAACTTTTTGGTCAGAATGATTTAGCTTTAAGACTTCCATTTATTATTTTTCATATTTTTTCTTTAGTTTTACTCTATAAAATAGGAAAACTGTTTTTAAAACGAAAGCTTGATAGAGTAGCATCGGTCGCTTTATATGCCATGCTCCCTGGAGTAAATAGTGTTGCTGTATTGGTAAATAGTGCCTATATTACTATTTTTTTTACATTACTATTTTTGTATTTTTACATGTATAAATATAGAAAAATATCATTTTTAGTGTTAATTATAACTCTGTTTATAGACAACTCTTTTGCAATTCTTTATTTCTCTCTCATTTTTTATAGCATATTTAATAAAGAGAAACAGTTATTTGCATTGTCTTTAATTTTGTTTGGATTCTCTATGAGTCTATATGGATTTGATACAGGAGGAAAACCAAAAGGGTACTTTTTAGATGCCTTAGGAGTGTATGCTACCGTATTTTCACTATTTGTTTTTTTATATCTTATATATGCACTGTATAGAATACTCATAAAAGAGGAAAAAAATTTACTTTGGTATATATCATTCTTTACTCTAGTGCTATCTTTGATTCTCTCACTAAGACAAAGACTACTTGTAGAAGATTTTATTGCTTTTGTAGTTATTTCAACCCCTTTGCTAATAAAAGTATTTTTAAATAGCTACAGAGTAAGGTTGCCACAACATAGAAAGTATCACAATATAACTTTTGGAATTGTATCTATTTTTTTAATTTTAAATTTAGCAATAATCTATTTTAATAAACCTCTATATCATTTTTTAAAAGAACCAACTCAACATGCGGCTTACAAACACCATGTAGTAAAAGATTTGGTAGAAGTATTAAAAAGTAAAAATATTAATCATATAAATGTAGAAGATAAAAAATTAGCTCTTAGGCTAAAATTTTATGGTATTGAAAATGGTGGCACATACAAGTTGATGCACACAAACTCAAAAGAGAAAGAGTCTGATAAAATAGATATAAAATATTATAATAAAGTTGTAAAATCATTTTATCTATATAGATAGGAGAGGTCATTAAAAAAGCATTTACAATGATTGAGTTAGTTTTTGTTATAGCCATAATTGGAGTAATATCTCTAATGATAGCACCAATTTTTCAACACAATAATTTACGCTATGCAGCAGACCAACTAGTAAGCCACATTAGATACACTCAACATTTAGCTATGATGGACAATAAGTTTGTACCATCGGAATCAATGTCAAATATGCCAACAGGTTCCAATACTGCATGTAATAAAAGAGGAGCAAATAACAAAAAAAAATGCAATGCAAAATTTTGGTATCTTGGAAGATGGCAAATAAAATTTTCAAATGAATGGTATTCAATAATGTCAGATTCCGCAAACTCTTCTTATGATGGAAATCCTAATGCTTCAAACATTAGAATTGAGGTAGCTAAGGATTTTATTGATACAGATAAATATTTAATAGGAAGTAATGCCTCTTATTTTTTCTCTGAAAGAAAACCAGAAAGAGTAAATGAAAATTTAAATTTAAATAGCAGATATGGGATAAAAAAAGTACTTATTTCTGGAGGAACAAATTCAAGTGCAAAAAGAGTTATATTCGATAATCTAGGAAGACCATATAGAGGCGATACCAAATTGAGCAATAGTGGTTATCTAAAAAACTCAATAGACGGATTAGCAACAACAAGAATAACTATAGTTCTTTGCAACACAAGCAATTGCTCGGATAAAAATGCAACAATTGCAATTGAACCAGAAACAGGTTATGTACATGTTATATAAAAAAGAGTTAATTGTGTTAAAAATATTGATAAGTATGATATTATTTACCTCTATTAATTTAAATGCCAAGGAGCAAAAAATTTTAAATTTAAATCAATTAACAGACAAAGAGAGTAGGGTTATAGTAGACAAAGGGACACAAAAAGCTTTTAGTGGAATATATGATAAGCACACACAAGATGGAACTTATCTATGTAAATGGTGTGATGGCGAACTGTATAAATCAAGTTCTAAATTTGATAGTGGGTGTGGGTGGCCAAGCTTTGATGATGAGATACAAGGTGCTGTAAAACAGGTAAAAGATGCAGATGGAAAGCGTGTTGAGATAGTTTGTTCAAACTGTGGAGGTCACTTAGGTCATATTTTTAAAGGTGAGGGATTTACACCTAAAAACACAAGGCACTGTGTAAACTCTATCTCCTTAAAATTTCAAAAAAAAGATACCCATAGCTTATCAAAAGCTTACTTTGCGGGTGGATGTTTTTGGGGCGTGGAGTATCATTTTGAAAACCTCAAAAATGTTACAGATGTTATTTCAGGATTCATGGGAGGCAACATAAAAAACCCCTCATATAAAGAGGTCATCAGTGGTCAAAGTGGACACCTAGAAGTTGTAGAAATTTCATATAATCCTAAAAAAGTTACATATGAGTCTTTAGCAAAACTATTTTTTGAAATTCATGACCCAACACAGATGAATGGTCAAGGTCCAGATATAGGCTCACAGTATCTTTCAGCTGTTTTTGTATCTAATGAAAATGAGAGAAAAACTATTGAAAAATTGATAGGTATTTTGAATTCAAAGGGCATGAAAATAGCAACAAAAATTGAGAATAAAAAAACTTTTTATCCAGCAGAAGAGTATCATCAAGACTATTATAAAAGAAAAGGCTCTCAACCCTACTGTCATACTTATATCAAAAGGTTTTAGTTTATAATGGCATGAAATATTCAAACAATTTTTTGAGAATTTTTAACTTAATTGTAACAACAATGCATTGTTAGCTATAATACAATAGGAGATTACATAGATGGCACAAACTGAAAATCAAAAGAAATTACTGAAAATACTAAACGAAATATTTCAACTTGACCAAAGTGATTTAGACTTTGGTATCTACCGAATTATGAATACTAAAAGCCAAGAGATAAATGAGTTTTTAGATAACGACTTATTATCAAGCATAGCAAGTGCTTTTAGTTCAAATGATAATAGTGCTATTCAAACCAAATTAGATGA